>DAHUXF010000612.1 GCA_027307295.1 Acidobacteriaceae bacterium | reverse complement strand
AAGGTTTAGCTCCGCCAGCGTTCCTCATCACAGGGGGCATTCATGAAAAGTCTTACCGCAGTAAAACGTTCCATAACGGACATTGCGACCGAGCATACCGTGCCGAACCTGCATATCGCTTCTCCCTGCCCTTCTGACTGGAACAAGATGGCGGGCAATGAGCAGGTCCGGCATTGTTCTGAATGCAACCTGAACGTTTACAACCTGTCTGCCATGACAGAACGCCAGATATCAGAACTGGTCGCGGCACATCAGGGGAAGCGTCTTTGTACGCGCCTGTACCGTCGCTCCGATGGCACAATTCTTACGCAGGAGTGCCCATGGAGATGGCGGACACTCAAGCGCCGGGCATCACGGTTCGCCGGCGCAGTGCTCTCCGCGGTGATAAGCGTCAACTTTGCCTTCGCCAAAAATAAGACGCTCCGACCTGTTTGTGAATGCCAACAGGCTTCCGCCAAAGAACCGGCAATCGCGCTCATGGTAATGGACAAAGATGGCGCAGTGATTCAAAACGCCGGGATAACCCTGGACAACAGCTCACGCAAAGAACATTTCACCGGCCTGACTGGAGATTCCGGACAATGGAGCCTGAGCAGGCTTCATCCCGGAAAGTACACGCTTACAGTCCAGTCACCGGGCTTTAAACCTTTTAGCCAGATCATCAAAATTCAAGATGGGCACGTCGCTAAACTTAAAATCACTCTGCCGGTTGCTGCAGCAGATGTCACAGTCAGCGTTGGATCTGCGAGTGTAGAAGTTATGGGAATGGTCGGTATGATCACATCGGAAACGCCGAGCGCTGCTCTTCCCCAGGGCTCACGCGGGCAATACCAACCGATGCGGCGATAGACCCGCAAAAACGCGCTGCTTGCTCGCCAGCTTCAGGCCTGGCCGCGCATTTTTGCCAGCCACCAGCGGACGCCAACCAGCAAAAAGCGCCAGTCATGAAAGAATTCTGGTTCTTTGTGCTCGAATGCGTGGCCGATAAACTGCAAAATCCAGCCAAACACAAATAGTCCCAGGGCATAGATCCAGAGTGGATGAAAGAAGATTGCTGCCACGGCAATTCCCAGCGACAAAACAATGAGAGGAATGCCCAGGGTGTGGCACATACGGTTCACTGGATGCGTATGGCTACTGGCGTATTGTGCAATCCATTGTTCGTTGGTTCGTCCGCCAAGCATGCGCGAATTATATCCCAGCCTGCCTTATTGCGGCACAGAAGAAAAATCCGCGTTGGGCCGGCATGCACGTGGCTATCCGCAGTCAGCAACACGAGGAGCTTATTTTGATGGAGGCTCCACGCGGTCATGAAACTTTGAAGCCAGGCGCTCCGCGGCTTCCACCAGGTTGTTTTCTTTGGTTTTTTCCTTCACGGCGAACTTGACGCTTTCATTCCCCGACCACAACGCGCGCCTGTTGCGGGCATCGATGACGGTCATCCTTACTTCCGTAGGTGAGATGTCTTTTCGGGTAGAACTCGATTTTTCTTCCCGCCCGCTTTCAGATGATACCTTGGATGAGCTTGACACCTGGACGCCAGAATCTCCAGTGGAAGAAATTTCGATGATTAAATCGGCTTTATCCGGCGTTGCTACCAGCGTGTAACGTCCCCAGCCTTCCATCGTTGAGCTGATGACCTCCGCCGGGACGTGGCTGCCATGAGTCCGGATAATAAAAATATTCCTGGCCGCCGCCAGTCTCATGGATGGCGTCTCCATCACCGGCTTCTTTTCCATTGTTTGCAGGGTAGATGACTGCGAGATAGATGCCTGCGAGGTAGATGCCTGCTGGGCAGATGACGACTGGGCAACCGTCGGCTCGGAAACCATGCCCTGTGCCGCCACCAGCGGCAGGAGGCTCAGAAAAAACAAGCCCCAATACTTTATGTTCCACATCTCCACCCTCCTAGCGCATGC
>DAHUXF010000611.1 GCA_027307295.1 Acidobacteriaceae bacterium | reverse complement strand
CAAATACTGCGGAGCGCGTCCCCACCACAATGCGCGCCTCGCCCCGGCGTATGCGATGCCACTGCTCCGCGCGCTCATCCGCCGAGAGCGCCGAATGCAGGATTGCCACCTCGTCGCCAAAGACCTGATGCAGGTTGGCGGCGGCAGCGGGCGTAAGGCCAATCTCCGGGACCAGCAGAATCGCGGCCCGGCCAGACTCCAGCACGGACTGCATGGCGGCCAGGTAAACGGCGGTCTTGCCTGAGCCGGTCACCCCATGCAGCAGCGAGACAGAAAACTTTCTTTCCTCCACGGACATTTGTATGGTGCGCAACGCGGCCTTTTGCTGCGCATTAAAGATAAAGTCCAGGTGCGATGGCCCGCGCTTCTTCATACTGCTGACGTTAAATCCCGCTGCCTCTTCCACCAGTTCAACCATGCCTCGCTTGACCAGCGTATGCAGCGTGGTGCGGGGCACGTCCAGACTGCGGACCTGCTCAACCAATGCTCTGCCTTCCTGCTGCTGGAGAAAAGTAATAATCTTCTGCTGATTTTCGTTGAGCTTGCCGCTAGTTTCTTGGAGTATTGGATCCTTCAGCGCCGCTACCTGCACCGTGCGCCGCGCATCGCGCGCCGCGGATACGTCCTCGCGGGCAATCCACTTTTTCCGCAGCAGCAGTTCCAGCACCTTACGATTCACTCCAGTGGCGGAACGGATGGCTCCTTCCAGTGCGTAATCGGACATTGATAGGTAATCGAGCACGGCATACTCCACCATCTGCGTGTCAATATCCTGGCGGGAGCGGCGCGATGAGCCGATTGTGGCCGAGGCGTGCAGCGCTTCATGTCCGGCTTCGGTAATGCGGTAACGCTTCGCTTTTTTAATCTCAGCAGAGAGAGGCAATAAGCTGCGGAAGACATCGCCGATAGGAGCCAGGTAGTACTGGGATATCCATTGGGCGAGCTTCATGAGGCCTTCATCGAGTACTGGCTCAATGTCCAGAACCTGAAGCACGCTCTTGGCCTGCATGGAGGGCGCGCGATCATGGAGCGCCGTCACCACGCCGGAAAGGCGTTCCGCGCGGAAAGGGACCAGCACACGCCCGCCCACCACAGGCGTCTGCCCGGCAATCTTGTAAGTGAATGCCATGTCCAGCGGGACTGGCAAAGCTACGTCACAGAAGGTGGGCATGGGCAACAAAAGATTGTACGGGAAGATTGCTGGAACGGTGAGCCGCTCGCCTGAACCGACAGCCAACCGTCAACGCTGCTATTCTGCCGGAGCTTTTGCCGGAGGCTTCAGCCCCAGGTATTGCATCACCATCTGCAGGTCTTTCCAGGCTTCCTTCTTCTGCCGGGGATCACGCAGCAGGTACGCCGGATGGTACGTCACCACCAACTTGGTGTTCCGGAAGTCATACCAACGGCCACGCAAATTCGACATGGAGTCATTGACGGCCAGCAGATTCTTGGCCGCCACTGCGCCCAGAGCAACAATTACCTTGGGCTTAATCACGTCAATCTGCCGCATCAGGAACGGCGAACAGGTGTCACACTCGTCTTTTTCAGGGGTGCGGTTTTGCGGCGGACGGCACTTCACCACATTGGCGATATACACGTCTTCGCGTTTAATTCCCATTGCAGCAATCATGTTGTTCAAAAGCTGTCCGGCCCGGCCAACAAAGGGTTCGCCCTGCGCGTCTTCATCCGCGCCCGGTCCTTCACCCACAAACATGAGATCGGCATTAACATTGCCTACGCCAAAGACCAGGTTGGTGCGGCCCTTGTGCAGGCGGCAGCGCGTGCAGTCGCCAATATCTGCGCGGATCATCTTCAGCGCGGCGGCCTTGTCCTGCGTGGCTGGTGTTTGAGCTTCTGAAGCCTTTGAAATTCTAGGCAATATGGGCGGCCTTTCTTCTGCTACTGCTTCTGCAACAGGT
>DAHUXF010000610.1 GCA_027307295.1 Acidobacteriaceae bacterium | reverse complement strand
GGCAACGTGCTGCTGGTGGGGTTGATGAAACCGATTGGCTGACCAAAATTCGGATCGGGTCTTACGATCTGTCTTTTCCCGCTGAGGGTCGTGGGATCTGCAATAGTTGAAAGTGAATTGTTTGAGTTTGAAATATCATTTCCATAATTGGCGTGGTTGAACAGGTTAAATGCCTGGAACACCAACTGGAGATTGCGAGTCTCACCCAACTTGATGTTCTTAGCCAATCGTGCATCCACGTTAAAGTATGGGTCACCGCGCAGCCCATTGTACGGCGCCAGTTGGCAGTTTCCGGAGTAGTAGCAGGCAGCTTCCGCTATGTCGATTCTTGGGGTTCCTGCGAGAGCACCCGCAGTATCGACGATCGGCGTCAACTTCGTAGCAGAAAGCAGGTCCTTGGGGTTGGTTTTAGTCACAACGAGAGCACCGGCATCACTGCCTCCGCCCAGGTTCAACATGTTGTTGGTGGAAGTGGGCTTGTAGGGCCGTGCTGAACCCGCCTGGAGAATCGGAGAGAATTCCAAACCCCAAGGCATATGTGCGGTACCGGCAATCGTGAGATGGTGCCGCTCGTCGTTGAACGCCGGTCCAAACTCAGCTGCTGACAGCGGGTGCTGCGGGTCGCGCGGATAGTAGCGGAACGAGCCGCCATCTTCGTCATAGCCGACGGCGCGCGCCAGTGTGTAATTCACGGTCAGGTCCATGCGATGGAAGCCCCGCTGACGGAAGCTGAGGTTCATCCCGTCATAACGTGAACGTCCACCTGAGGTTTCGTCGCGAACGCTGGCCAGAAGGGGCACGCCAGCCGAGGTAAATGCAGCATCCAGCGGACGGAAGAAGCCGCCGGGAGCTCCGGTTCTTGAGAGGGTGGTGATGTTGTTCGGAGTAACGGGGATGTTCGGATCAACGTTAATGGTCTTGTTTTCGTGCAGGCTAAGCACGTGAACGTATTCTGCTTCAAATACAGATTTGGAGTTAATCGCCCAAGTATAGCCGCCGTTGAACTCTTCGGTAACCGGGGTGCGATAGTTCGGGTCCATAATACGACCGATTGAGCCGGGGTTGAGCGCGCTTGAAGGCGGCGGGATTACCGGGAGCGGATTCCCTATATGCCAGTTGGCCAGCGAGATACCCGTTCCGGGCACAATGTCACTGCCGTTGGTGAGCGAGAATGCCGTCTGGAAGATGGTCGGGTTTGCCTGTTGCTCCATGAACAGCGGGATGTTCTGGAAGGTGTTGTCGTAGTACATGCCGAAGCCGCCTCGCAGAATATGCTTGCCCTGGCCGGTCAGATCGTAAGCCAAGCCGACGCGGGGGCTAAACCCCTTGCTATAGTCATTGGCTTTCTTGGCTACCAGAGTTGCAGCGAGAGGACTAAAAGGAGCAATCGCCTGGAGCTCCTGGAAGGTGCGGCTTTGGGCGATGTCAGAACCGCCGATGAAGTCGAAATCCTTGTCGTAGCGGAGACCAAGATTCACGGTGAGACGCTGGCTCATCTTCCAGTCATCCTGGAAATACAGGCCAAGCTGCTTTGCATCCTTGATAATGAAATTGGGGTTGCCCACAGCAATGCTCATGCCGGCACCAGTATTGTTGCCGCCAACAAGCAACCCAGGCGTCTGAAATCCCTGCGGCAATGCCAGGATCTGGCTTGGCAATTGGCTGAAATCAAGCTCCAAAGTTGGATTGAATTCAAAGAACCCGCCCATGAACGGAGTCCAGATGTAATCTATTCCCGTCTTGAACGTGTGCTTGCCGAAGGTCTTAGCCACATCGTCTTTGAACTGATACTTGTTGATGTAATTCGTCCAAGGGTTCAAATTTCCTAGCGGTCCCGTGGCGACGCTCGGAAACGACAGTTTTGTCAGCAGACATTGTGGATTCGGGCAGCTGGGAAAGTACTCTTGGTTGAGGTAGTGAAG
>DAHUXF010000060.1 GCA_027307295.1 Acidobacteriaceae bacterium | reverse complement strand
CTTGAACCTTATCTTTACGGGCTTCTGTGCTGAACATGGGCTCCGGAGTGTATAGGGGCTGTGGGGCTGTGACTTCTGGCCCTACACGAAATATTTTAGGTTTCATCTCTGTTGTGCCGTCCGGCTGAACGGGTACATCGCTCTTAAGATTTGCGTTGGCCGGTTGCTGGGTAGCTGCTGCATTGTTTTGATTTTCAATAGCGTGCTGCTCTTCCTTCTCTAGATAGTCACGCCAATATTCCGGTACGGACTTGATGAAGTCAGATTTTTTACTGGAGAAGACCTTGCTAAAAGCAGACTGAGCCGATCGCAGCGAGTCAAATGGTTGATCGGATTCTATCTCTATTGTGACGCGCATATCTCCATATCTGTTGGGTTCAAGACGCTTGCTTTGCTTACTGTACACGTATGCGATGCGGGAGCAGAGGAGCTCAATTTTCTGTGCTTTCACTTCCAGCTTTTTGACCGCAATGTATTTGTAAACGGTCCACGGGCCTTCTTCGCCGCTTTTGAGTACCCTCCCATCAGCCGCGTAATATTGGGAGTTATTCTTGAAGGAATGACGAAGGGTAAGCACCTTGTTTTCGTACTGTTGCTTCAGTGCCTGCTCAACATCCTGCGCCGGAGCGGCGGAAGCCAGAATAAAGCTGCAAAACGTTAGGAGCAGAAGCCGGGCAATCATGGATTAAGAGTGTAGCGCAAAAGGGAAAGATCACCTCAGTAGAGGTTGAATGACACCTCAAGACTAAGCTGTACCGCCACGGGTTTATGGTCGATCGTGGCGGGCTCGAAACGCCAGGTCATGACTCGGTTGACGGCGTTGTCGTCCAGGCCAAGTCCCAGTGGCCGGACAATTTGCGGCTGAATGACTCTGCCTTTCTCATCAACAATCAGAGAAATCATGACCGTACCCTGATAACGCTCTTTGCGGGCAGCCTCAGAGTACTCAGGTTGCGGAGTTGATTTCGCGCGCGGAGCCGTTACGCCGGGATGAATCGTATAAACCTTCTGTTTTGTGCCAGCGTTGCCGCTATCGTGTCCTGCGCTGTCAGTTTCTTTCAGCTGTGCTGTGGTATCGAAAGCATCAGGCGGCAGAACCATCTTACCGGCCTGGAGAGCATGGGCTGCCTGTTGACGAAGGTATGGCTGCCAGAAGGCCGGGACTGACCGGACCATTTCATCATCAGTCAGGGCAAATACGCGTCCCATGAGAGTATTTGCTTCCTCGGCGGAAACGATTGGATGCAAAAGGTGGATTTCCACTTTGACGTTCCCGCGATGACCTGAAGGAGCCAGTCCGTTCTGCTGGTTGAAGATGTAGACGAGCCGTTCTCCTTCCAGGCGTAAGGCATGCTTCTGAACGGTGATCTTCTTTACATGAAATCTGCCATATAGGGTCCAGGGCCCCTCGTTGCCCGCCGTCTGTACGTTGCCATTGGAGTCATACACCTGCGAATTTTTTTCAAGCGGATGGCGCAGGGCAAGAATTTTGTCTTGATATTGGCTGTTGAGGGCTGTTTCCAAATTCTGGTCAGAGGCAAATGCATACAATGAAAGGAAGCAGATTGCGGCAAGGGTGAGGAATGTGGGTCTTTTGCGCATGCTAACGCCTTCGAAACGCACCCAAGCTGAAAATGGCGCAATATGCCGGTGCGCCCGACAGTGTACCCCGCCTCTAACGGTCTTGACATTGACATTTTCGTGGCGAGTTGGGTATTCTTAAAACTTCACTGCTCTGCAGTTAGCCCGCCTTGTGTCTTCCCATCAGGAAGTAGGTAAGCGGCGTCACCGAGCGGTTTTTCTTAGTGCTTTTATTCTCAGGAGTTTGGAAATGGTAACCCGTTTTCCAGGCGGGCAGGAAATTGCGCGCAAGTGGTTTGTGGTGGATGCTCAAGGGCAGACGCTGGGACGATTAGCCTCGCGTGTGGCCAGCATTCTTGCCGGCAAAGAAAGCCCCCTGTACACACCTTTCATTGATGCTGGCGATCATGTGATTGTGATCAACGCGGGCAAAATCCGCGTTACCGGCATGAAGACCGAACAGAAGGTCTACCGGCATTACACCGGCTTTCCCGGCGGTTTGCGCGAGGAACAATTCCGCAAGCTGTTTGACCGCCGTCCAGACCGCGTGGTGCAAGAGGCGATCCTGGGTATGCTGCCCAAGAACAAGCTGGGCCGCGCCATGGGCAAAAAGCTGAAAGTTTATGTGGGCGACAAGCACGACCATCAGGCCCAGAAGCCGCAGTCCCTGGAACTGGCAGGACGTAAACAGGCCTAAAACGGCAGGCCCGCGAATAAGACTTTTTTGGAGCGAGTTGAGGAACAGATGGCAGAACAAGTTCAGTATTACGGTACCGGACGCCGCAAGTCGAGCGTAGCCCGGGTTTTTCTCCGTCCTGGCGGCGGCAAATTCGTAGTCAATGGACGCGAATTTGATAAGTATTTTCTTACAGATGCGCAGCGGGTTGAGATTAAACAGCCACTGGTCACCACTGAGACTGGATCCACGTTCGATATTACCGCGAACGTTTCTGGTGGCGGCATCAACGGCCAGGCCGGCGCTTTAAGAATGGGCATTTCCCGCGCGCTGCTGGAGTTCAACGTTGAACTGCGCAAGCGGCTGAAGGTTGAGGGTTTCCTCTCCCGTGATGCCCGCGGTAAAGAGCGCAAGAAGTATGGACAAAAGGGAGCCCGTAAACGCTTCCAGTTCTCCAAGCGCTAAATGTTTCAGCAGGGACGGGCATTGCCGTCCTCTGCTTTTTGTTTGACAAGTTTGGATTTTTTGCTCACCCGCCTGGGGTCCCGAGGGCGTGTTGAGCGGATGATCACCGGGACCAAAATCTTCCCTCCCGCACCGACGGGAGCGGAGCAGGGAATCAATCCCGAGCGGGCAAGATGGGCCGCGGAGGATGCAATTCAATAAGGAGGTATTTTGGCTAACATCACCATGAAAGAGCTGCTTGAGGCGGGTGTCCACTTTGGCCACCAGACCAAGCGCTGGAACCCCAAGATGAAGGAATACATCTTTGGGGAGAGAAACGGCATTTACATCATTGACCTGCAGAAGACGCTCAAGATGTTCAAGGACGCGAGCAAGTTCGTGCAGGATGCGGCAGCCGATGGCAGAACAGTCCTTTTCGTCGGCACCAAGAGACAGGCCCAGGATGCAATCGCAGAAGAAGCCGGACGCTGTGGAATGTTCTATGTGAACAACCGCTGGCTGGGCGGATTGCTGACCAACTGGGTTACTGTGCAGAAATCAGTAAAGCGGCTGAAAGACCTCGACGAGATGGCCACGGATGGCCGCTACGAGCTTCTGCCCAAAAAAGAAGTCATCAAACTGGAGCGCGAACGGAAGCACCTGCAGGCGAACCTGGCAGGCATCAAGAGCATGAACCGGCTTCCGGACATCATTTTTGTCATTGACTCCAACAAGGAAGCTATCGCGGTGAAGGAAGCTCGCAAACTGGGCATTCCTGTGGTCGCGGTGGTGGACACAAATTGTGATCCCACGGAAGTGGATTGGGTCATTCCCGGCAATGACGATGCTCTACGGGCCATCCGGTTGTTTGCCTCAAAGGTCGCTGATTCAATTGCTGAAGGCGTACAGGCGGCAACGGACAAGCAGGGAGTTGAACTCGCCGGCATTGCCGCTGCTGGCGATACGCAAACCGCTGCCGGCACTCACCAGGCAACTCCTACTTCCGCCGATCTGGCTGAAGAAGACGAGTTGAACATGGAAGAGGTGTTAGGCGGCAAGGTGCGGAAGGCGCCGGAGTCCGAAGCGGCTGCGGACGTGCCCGCCATGGATGTGGCCAAAGCGCACTAAGTCCGCCATTGTTGCTGTAAAGGCCCTTGTACCGGGAAGTTTCAGCAAGATTCAAGAACCATGGCCCGCGTCAGGCGAAGAGCCGCGCGGGTCAAATGTTATAGATTGACGTTTATTGAAGGAATGGAAAATGAGTACAGAGACAACGAACATTTCTGCGGGGCAGGTAAAAGAACTCCGCGAACGCAGCGGAGCGCCCATGATGGATTGCAAGCATGCCTTGAGCGAATCCAAAGGCGATGTTGAGCAGGCGCTGGTCTGGCTGCGCAAAAAAGGGATTGCCACTGCGGCGAAGAAAGCGGCCCGTGTGACCAGTGAAGGATCAGTGTCCAGCTACATTCATGCCGGCGGCAAGATCGGCGTGCTGGTGGAAATCAACTGTGAGAGCGACTTTGTCGCCCGCACAGATGATTTTAAAGACCTGATCAAAGATATTGCCATGCACATTGCCGCGGCTGACCCAAAGTTTGTCCGCAAGGAAGACGTCACGCCTGAAGCGTATGAGAAGGAAAAGGAAATCTATCGCGCTCAGGCGGCCTCCACCGGCAAGCCGGCGAATGTGGTGGAAAAGATTGTGGAAGGCAAGATGTCAAAGTTCTACGAAGAGGTTTGCTTGCTCGATCAGCCCTTTGTGAAGGAACCCGGCATCACGATTCACCAGCTGATTGCCAGCAAAATAGGCAAGTTGGGTGAGAACATCTTCGTCCGGCGCTTTGCCCGCTTTAAGGTAGGCGACGTTGGCGAGACCATTGCCATCACCAAAGTTCAACAAGACCAGAAAACAGAGTAAAGCAGCTTCCAAGTTCCCGGAACGTGAAAAAAGAGGGCGGTAATCAATAAAGATTATCGCCTTTTTCTTTTTTGTCCTGACTTGCATCTGAACGGAACAAGGACAGCTGCCGCAAAATGGCCAGGCCATCTGAAGAAACGGCGGCCACGCAGCAAAAAAAGTACAATAAAATCATGGTTGGCCGTCCACTGGTGGAAACCGCGCGCAATACGATGCTCTTCAGTGAGATCCTGAGCATCGCGATTGACTCGTTTCGCGCCAGCAAATGGCGCTTTGCGCTGACGGCGCTGGGCATGGTGATTGGAACAGCCTCTTTGATCGTGGTGGTCACCATAGGTCTTACCGGCAAGCAATATGTCTTGAACCAGATTCAGGCCATTGGAGCCAACCTGATCTATGCCTATTACGAAGGTGGCGGCAACTTTTCAGTAAGCACTAGCGCGCGCGACGACCTTACCGTGGAAGACATGCGCGCGGTACAACAGGAAGTGTCGAGCATCCAGGCCGCCTCTCCCATGCTGGAAATACATGACAGGATTGGCGTGGGCGGTGGCCGGGAGCGCGATATCCTGGTCCTGGGCGTGGCTCCGCAATACTCCACCGTGCGCAACCTGGAAATCCTTGCAGGCCGCTTTTTTGATGATGAAGACTCCATGGCCCGGGCCCACGTGGCGGTGGTCACGCAGCAATTCGCACAGCGGGTTTATGGAGGACAGGAGGCGGCCAAGAACCAGAACATCAAGATCAATGGCCTTCCTTTTGTCATCATCGGCACCTTCCGCGAGCGCGTAGAAACTTTTGGACAATCAGAAATTGCGGGCGACACAGTGCTGATTCCCTACAATGTGGCCCGGTATTTTACCGGGAATGACGCAGTGAAGCAGCTCTACTTCTCTGTCTCTGACGCAGGCGATGTCCCGCGTGCTACTGAAATGATTCGGCACGTGCTGCAAGCGCGGCATCGCGCGGAGTCAGTGTACCGCGTGGAGAACCTGACCCAGTTGCTGCAGGTTGCAGGTCGGGCGGCCAATGGACTGACGTTAATGTTGGCGGCAATTTCGTTCATTGTGCTCATTGTCAGCGGCGTGGGAATTATGAATATCATGCTGGCGAATGTGCGCACGCGTATCCGCGAGATCGGCATCCGCAAAGCCATTGGCGCTACCAGCCGCGAAATTCGACTGCAGTTTCTTACGGAAGCTGTGCTCATGTCGCTGACCGGCGGCGTAGTAGGCACAATTCTTGGACTGGCTCTTCCTTTTTCCATCCGCTTCCTCACCGAGTATCACATTCCGATTTCAGGGCTGTCCGCGATTATCGCCATTGTGGTTGCGGTGCTGGTAGGCGTAATCTTCGGCACGCTGCCTGCGACTCGCGCGGCGCAACTGGATCCGGTGGAAGCGCTGCATTATGAATGAAGGTTTCAGAGTCAAGAAAAAAGCCGGGCTGGTTGGCCCGGCTTCTTCATTGTTGTTAATGATGCGGTTACATCACCAAAGCCAAACTCTCTAGCTCTTTGTGCAGCGATTCCACATTGCAGTTAGCGCTTTCAATGCGTCCAGCTGCGTCTAATGCCGATTCCGGAGATACACCGTATCCTCGTCCGGCGAGAAACATTTTCAAAAGTTCCGCTGTCTGAAATGAATCAAGCCCTCCCTGCAGGAGTTCATTCCGAAGCGCTGCCACTTCAGCAACCGAGAACTTCTCTCCCATAGGCCACCTCCGACCCTTATACCTGCTTGTTTTATTAGACACGTTCTACATCGGCTTTGTTGCAGAATAATTTAAGCGTTTAAATCAGAGGTAACGCGACGAAAGTAATTCGGGCCCGCGCGAACGCAGGCCCGTATCGGCACATTTCTTTACTGTTCCTAACGTAATTCGCGACTCCCTGACAAACTTAATTCGTCATTTTGCTCATATGAACGTCAAAAGCCTCCCTGGCCAATAATGACGTTAATTGGAACGCCCTGAATGTGTCCCCAATTAATTCCCGCTGGCGATACAATCCCGGTTCGCTATCCACAACTTCATGCCTGGCCTGCCAGTTTTCCAAAAAAGCCTGTGCATCCTTCATGTTGACTTCGGTGCGCGCACCCGGCATGGTCAATGCTTCCGTGGCATAGGATTCAAGCAGTTTAGGCCAGTATTTTCCCAACAATGAACCACTGGCAAACATATCTGCCCAGACAATATGCCCCTTCACCGCTACTACAACGCCAACTGCGTTCTGGTTCCGCAGTTGCTTGATGACGCTTTCATAAGACTTCTGCACAGGTTGGACAATAGAGTCAACCTGAGTTTGCACGGCCTTGTTTTCGCGGGCCTTGGCGTATGAAGTGGTGCTGTTCAGCTGCTGGAGTTCGTGGGTAGCTGCGCCAAAGCCACTGCCGCCGATGCTGCCTCCCTGGTCCCTTGCTGGTCCTAAAGCCGCCGCTGCCATAGCGCTACGGCTGCGGCTGACCTCGTCCCAGACCTGTTGCTGGTTCTGTTGGGCCATCGCTTTAAGACGTACGCTGGGCTGGACCATCACGGATGCATGGGTATCGAATTTATCTGATGTTTCAATCCAGCGCCCGTGTTCCACGCAAAAGACTGAGAGATCAACCGGATCGCTTTCTGCTGGAACAATGCGGTCTTTGCCCACCACGCGGTCCTGCTTTCCACCGGTGACCACCTCGCCGGCCAGCAGAATCAGCGGATGTTTTGAGTTATTTACCAGCACCAGGCGGTTCACTTGCGCACTGCCATTAGGATGCACTGGCGGTGTGCGCCGGTACATGCTGGAATGCAGATTTCCCACTTCGGTGACAACCACATCGCCGGAGCGAATGCCTTCGTCAAGGGTAATAAAATCGCTGGTGTCATGGACTCTGGCTGAAACCACGGGAAAGATGGTGAGATCGCCGTGCGATATCGGCGGCAAAATTTTGTAGTCATTGGCCTCCGCCAACACGCTGCCTGTGTCTCCCGCACGGACAGAAACCATCAGTGACCACGCACTCACGCACGTTACAAAAACTGCAAGGACCAGATGCTTCATGGCAACACCTTTTCAAGGCACAACTGCCTTGTTTTCATCTACAGAATGTAAAATGGCAGTAATCTTGCGGGAAAATTGATACTATCCGAACGATGAGTGCTGGGCCCAGGCCGGAAGAAACCGGAGCTCTTTCAGTCCGCATGCTCTTTGAGAAGAGCGGAGGGGAGCGCTACGGCCTCACTTTGCAGGCCTTTGAGTTGATTCTGGACCAGGTGGCAATGAAATATCTGCCGGCAGCGGAACCCCGTCAGCGTCTGGAGTTTTGCCGCGACCTCAAGCTGGAAGAGCTGGCACTGGCACGGGCCTGCGCCGCCGGGCATGATGCCGCCTGGCAGTCATTTCTCACTCGCTACCGGGAAAAGCTATATGACATAGCCCGCGGCATCACCAAAGAAGATTCCAGCGCACGCGACCTGGCGGACTCTCTCTATGCGGATCTTTACGGCACGGTGGAGCGCGATGGCAAGCGGCTTTCCCGGCTCAACTTCTACATGGGCCGAGGATCACTGGAGGGCTGGCTGCGGACCGTTTTGGCACAGGAATTTGTGAATCGGTACCGCAAGCAAAAGCGTCTGGTAAGTCTTGAAGAGCAGGCCGAAGACGGAGTACAGTTTTCCGCAGCGGCTCCAGGGCCAACCTCGCCGCTGGACAGCCGTTTAGGGTCAGCCTTGGATGAAGCTCTGGGCCAGCTTTCGGGGGAGGACCGCCTCGTCCTGGCTTCGTATTACCTTGATAACCGGACTCTTACGGAGATTGGCCGGATCGTGGGAGTACATGAGTCCACCATCAGCCGGCGGCTGGAAAAGCTCCTGAAAGGCCTGCGGAAGCAGATTATGGCCGGTCTGGTTGCACGAGGTATGAACCGGGGACAGGCAGAAGAGGCCCTGGAAGCGGATGTGCGTTATTTGCAAGTGGATGTGAGCAAAAAACTGCAAGAAAATCGTCCTGCTGCGTTCCAACAGGATAAGGGATCTGGTTAGTCCATGCCTGAATTATCTAATCTATTGCGTGAGCGGCTGGGTGCGGCTGAAAGCGGCGCAGGGGTGCATCCGGACGCCGATACCCTGACCGCTTTTAACGAAAAACTGCTGCCCGCGAACGAGCGCCAGAAAATTGTAGGTCATCTGGCGAAATGCGTGGAATGCCGGGAGGTCCTGGCGCTGAGCGATCCCCATGTCGCTGACAGCCCCATGCAGCCGGTAATAAAGCCCGTGGCAGTCCCAGCATGGAGAAGGTTCTTTGCACCGGCTCTGGGCCTGGGAGCCTCTGTGGCGGCTATGGCGGTGATTGCGCTGGTAATGCTGCAAAGTCCGCACAAGCAGGGTCCGGTTTCCAGTCCAGGGAACCAAGAAGCAAAAGTCATTCCATCAGTTCCAAAGCCATTGGCGGACCAGGAGCGCGGCGCTGAGGTTAACCAGCCTCTACCGGATCAGCCGGCAGCGATTCAATCCAGCCATGTTGCCGAACCTGCCCCTAGCATGAGTAACGTCAATGCAAATAACGTCAATGCAGATGACAGGGGCCGCAGCGAATCCTTAAAAGCGGCTAGCAACGTGAGCGAGCTCAAGGCCAACAAAGACTCTGCAACAAAGAAAAAGATAGTTCCTGTAGCCGAGCCGGTGCTTACGGCCAGTTTGCCGGGACGGGATTTCGTCAACAACAATCTTTTTGCGGTCCAGACCAGCAACGTTGTTTCTGTGGTGGAGCAAGATAAAAAAGATTTCCCGGCACATTCGCAGACTGCGGCAGCAGCTGCTGCGTTTCCAGCAAACGGCGCAGACAAGCTGACGATGTTTTCTGACATTCCAGCCAATGTTGCAGCCGGGAAATCCGATACCGGGATTCTGACGCCGATTCCTCCGGCTGACCATGCCGGGTTCATCACCAAGTGGGTGCAGGCCGGTACCCGCACGCTGCGTAAAGGCACTCTTTCTCCTTCTATTCGAGCCGGAACTTTGGGCAGCAGCGCGCTTGGCGGTCCGGGCATGTTTGCCTTTGATCTTCAGAGAAGGCAGCCTGCGGAAGTGTCAGCTACTCCTGAAAAAGCAGAGGCCGGGGGCCTGGAGAAATCAGGCGCACTCTCACGCCGGGCGCTTTCCAGTTCCACTTTGCGCTTTCAGGAGAGCGGAGCAGTGCAGTGGAAGGTAGCAGGCGGAAAACTGCTCAAATCCAATGATCAGTTGCAATGGGTTGATGCCTACCCTGCTGCTTCCGGAGGCCTTGAATTTTTCTCTGTGGCCTGGCATGGAAGCGACGTATGGGCAGGCGGCGGCCGGGCTTTGCTTGTTCACTCACGTGATGGTGGTTTGACCTGGGAAGACATAAAGATTGGCGATGCCACAGGCAGCATCGTAAGCATTGTCGCCGGCAGCTTGAATGTCCAGGTGCGCACCGCTGACAATCAGGTCTGGTCCAGCGCGGATGCAGGCAAAACCTGGGTGCAGCAACCGACCGGAACTGATCGTTGAGCTCTTGCAGCCCGGAGTTCATACGCTCAGCAATGTATAATCCGCCTGCATGTTCCTCAAGGCAGGTTTCTTATTGTGGTTCGTAGCGTTCGTGCTTTTGCTGGGTGGTAAGCGGAGCGGCAGAACATGGATTGTGCGATTCTTTCTTGGCGGGTTCTGCCTATTGCTTCTGGGATTTTTCCTTAGACTGGTCTTTCGCGCCCTTTGATTTGTAGCCGCCCAGAAAAAGGCCTATGCCGCTGGCCCGGCTGCAACGCTCTGCCGCTATGCTGAAACCAGCGATCCCACCCTTTCACCTGTTACCACGCGCTTGATGTTTCCCGGCACATTGAGGTTGAAGATCACGATAGGCAGGCTGTTTTCCTGGCAGAGGGAAATAGCTGTTGCATCCATCACGCGAAGTCCGCGCTTGAGCACCTCAATATAGCTGATGGATTCGATCATAGTGGCGGTGGTGACAATCTTTGGGTCGGCGTCATAAATGCCGTCCACCTTGGTGGCCTTCATAATCACGTCAGCCTTGATCTCCATCGCCCGCAAAGAGGCTGCTGTGTCAGTGGAAAAGTATGGATTGCCGGTGCCGCCGGCAAATATCACCACGCGGCCCTTTTCCATGTGGCGCAACGCCCGCCGCCGGATGAACGGCTCGGCCACCTGATTCATTTCCAATGCGGACATCACCCGCGTGTG
>DAHUXF010000609.1 GCA_027307295.1 Acidobacteriaceae bacterium | reverse complement strand
AGCTACTTTCCCTCAGGCGGCCACTCAAGAGCCAGCGAAAGTTATCCCCCTTCCCGCTCCAGCCTTACCTGCCCTCCCGCCCAGGAGATTTCATTTACCGAAATGGGCGTGGGGCATCATCTTTGCCGTACTGGTGTTTGCCGGGTGGCGCGCGTGGCAATCTTACGTGAATGCGCAAGTTACTTTTGAAACTTTGCCGCTTGAACTCGGCTCAGTCCAGGCCAGCATTACCGCTACGGGCACGCTAAATCCTGTTGTGAATGTGCAGGTTGGGAGCCAGGTCTCCGGCAACATCAAAGCGCTCTATGCTGACTTTAATACCAGAGTGCAACAAGGTCAGGTGGTGGCCCTGATTGATCCACAGATGTTTCAGGCGCAGGTGGACCAGGCATCTGGCGCTGCGGCTTCCGCTACGGCCGCCGTGGTTACGGCGCAGGCCCAGATGCAAAAGGCAAAGTCTGATCTGGCGGGGGCTATTGCCAACCGTGACAATTTGAAAGCTGTATTGGCCAAGGACCAGGCCAATGGATTGAATGCGCAGATCCAGTGGCAGAGAGCCGAAGCATTGTTTAACAGCGGCGTGATGTCGCAACAGGATCATGACACCGCCAAGGCTGCACTCGATGTTTCGCAAGCGCAGATTACGGCAGACCGGGCGCAGATCGGCGCAGCCGAATCCAGCATCCAGTCAGCCCAGGCGCAGGTGAATGTGGCAACAACACAGTGGAACGGAGCCCGCGCTCAGGCTGCCCAGGCCAAAGCAGGGCTGGCGCAGGCACAAATCAATCTGGGCCATACCCGTATTCTTGCGCCGGTTTCAGGTACGGTGATTGCCCGCCATTTTGATGTGGGACAAACGGTTGCCGCGTCATTTCAAGCGCCGGATATCTTTGACATTGCCCAGGATTTGACGAAAATGCAGGTAGATACCAATGTGGACGAATCCGATGTTGGTTCGATCCGCACCGGGCAGCCGGCCTCGTTCACCGTGGATGCCTATCCGGGCACGGCCTTTCGCGGCCAGGTCACTGATGTTCGCAAGGCCCCCATTGTGACGCAGAATGTGGTCACCTATGACGTTGTGATCGGGGTTTCTAATCCTGATCTCAAGCTGTTTCCGGGCATGACGGCGAACGTCACCATCGTGACCTCGCGCAGCGACAATACCTTAAAGGTTCCAAATGCGGCACTGCGATTCCGCCCCTCTGCCGGCTTGCTGAAACAATCAGGACTTGCTTCCGCACAACCGGGAACGCAGCTCTATCTGCTCAGCAACGGCAAGTTAAGAGCGGTATCGGCAAAGTTCGGCATCTCGGATGGCAGATTTACCGCGGTGACGTCACCAGCGCTCAAGGCCGGGGACCGTGTGGTAATCCGGGCTTCAACCGCAGCACCGGCGACGGGCACTTCATCCAACACACCCGTGCGACGGTTGCCGGGAATATAGGCGCAATATGGCTCCGCTGATTGACGTTCGTAACCTGAACAAGATTTACAGTTTGGGGGAAGTCACTGTTCACGCTGTAGCCGACGTCAGCTTGCAGATCGAACGAGGGGCCTTCGTTGCCATCATGGGCCCATCGGGTTCGGGTAAGTCAACTTTTGTGAATTTGCTGGGCTGTCTTGACCACCCCACTTCTGGCCGCTACTTTCTTGATGGTGTGCCGGTGGAATCACTGGATCGCGATCAACTCGCGGCCATCCGTAACCAGAAGATTGGTTTTATCTTTCAGACTTTCAATCTATTGCCGCGAGTGAGCGCCGAGGAAAACGTTGAGCTGCCGTTGCTCTATACCGGCGCCGATGTGCCCGATTCCGCCGGCCGGGCACGGCAAGCGCTGGCTTCAGTAGGGTTGGAAGGACGAGAGCGGAGTCTGCCGAGCCAGCTTTCCGGAGGGCAACAGCAGCGCGTGGCGATTGCCAGGGCCCTG
>DAHUXF010000608.1 GCA_027307295.1 Acidobacteriaceae bacterium | reverse complement strand
ATGCTTGTTGCCGCTTTCCTGGCGGGTTGTGGAAGCTCATCCAAGACCAAAGTCAACAATGTTGTGGCCCATGTAACGGTAAGCCCAACCTCGCTTTCTCTGGTTGCGGGCCAGGTCAGCTCGCTTTCCGCAACAGCTGTGAACTCCTCCAACGGCACGGTCACAGCTACCATTACATTCAATTCCAGTAATACAAGTCTGGCCACTATCTCACCTACGGGCCAGGTCTGCGGCGGAGTGTGGGACTCTCTTTTTATCGTCTGCAATGGCAATGATGCATCAGGAAATCCGGTAAGCGGCTCGGCCACCATCACTGCAACAGCCGGCGGCGTCACCAGCGGACCGGTCTCCCTTTCAGTCCATCCATCGGTCACCTCCGTCAGCGTGGACCCGCCCCCGGCGGGATGCAATTCGATAGGCCAGACGCACCAGTTTGTTGCGCACGCATTCCACAACGGAACAGAAATAACCTCTCAGATCGGAACGATTACCTGGGCCGTGTCCGACGGCACCGTGGTGGGTGTGGACCCCAATGGACTAGGTACTGCCAGGGTCCCCGGACTTGCCGGGGTGATAGCCAGCGTGGGAGAAACCACGTCACCCGCAGTTTTCTTCAAGACTTGCATGCCAGTGCAGATCACGTTGCACGTGGCCGGCGATACCACAAGCCCCACCGAGACTGCCACACTGAATGTGGCTGACACCAAAACCCTGCTGGTAGACGGGGTGGATGAAAACGGCACATTTTTCACGTCTTCTCCTATCACCCTCTTCAGTAACAATGCGACATCCGTGACCGTCTCAGGAGACGTAATTACGGCGCAGTCGCCCGGTGGCGCTGGAATCCAGGCCGCTTGCGCCCCTCCAACCTGCGGTAACGGACTCAATACACCGGTCTACAGCAATGTGTTCAGCGTTACCGTAAACGGCTTCAGCCCGACTACCACCACGGTGTACGCCGCCAGCGTTTTTCCTGTGCCCACCGGCACCATCATGCCGCTCATTCCCATCGACATCAGCAAGACTCCTCCGGTTGTGGGCGCTGCCATACCCTTGCCCGGTGTACCTAACTCCATGGTTTTTGACCGAACAGGGGTGCGCGCGTTTCTTGGGACCACAGCGGGGCTGGCTGCCCTGGACCCTGTTGCCAACACCGTCACAGTGGTTGCAGCCAACGCTCTGGGAAAAGTCCTGGCAGTCTCGCCCGACGGGAACAAAGTGATCGTTTCCAATGCTGCCAATGATCCTTCCACAGGCACGCCGATTGAGCCGAACGTCAGCAACCAGCGGGTATTTGTTTTTGACCGCAGCGCAAACACGCTCACAACTTTTGTGGCCGCGGGCGCTGTTGCCGCCGCCTATGACGATGATGGTTTTCATGCCTATATTGTGGCCAACGGAAATGTCTACGTCTTCTCGCCGCTGCAAACCTTCCTCACTACAACTGTGAGCGGCGCCAGCATTGATGCCACGCCGCTGGCCTCAGGACCCTTCGTCTATATAGCCAATTCCGGCGCGTTGAAAGCGATTGCCACCTGCAACAATACTTTGCAGGGAACACTCCCGCCCATTAACAGCTCAACGGTCCAATTGGTGGGATCGGTTAAAAATGCCAACCAGATTGTGGCCGTGGAAGCAACAGGCGTGGATGTGGAAACCGTTACTGTAACGCCGCTTACGCCTCCCCTGGTCCTCACGTCAGCCAACTGTCCACCGAATGTCAGTTACAGCAATCTGTTCGTTAATTTCGGGGTAGGCGCATTCACAGCCAACCAGCTTCTGGTAGCGCCTGACGGAATACACATGGCTGTTCTACCCAACATCAATAAAATACTCACTGTACTGAATGGAAACAATGCCGGAGTTGCGCAGTTGCCCGCGGGAGCCACCCAGGCCGTGAGCGGCAGCATGACTCCCGATGGCAATGCGATAT
>DAHUXF010000607.1 GCA_027307295.1 Acidobacteriaceae bacterium | reverse complement strand
TGTGCGTCCGGTGCGCTGGCTGGTGGCGCTGCTGGGCGATGAGATTGTGCCCATGGAGTTCGGTGGGCTCAAAGCGAAGGCACATACCTACGGACATCGCATACTCAGCCCCGGAGCTCGTCCCATCACTCATCCCAGGGAATATGAGGCCTTGCTGGCCGGCGCGCATGTAGTGGTCCATTCTGCTGACCGCGAATACAGGATCCGTAAAGCGCTGGATGCCGCGACGCGCACAGTCTCCGGCGCGCGCTGGCGTGAAAATCCTGAACTGCTGAAGACCGTAGTGAACCTTACGGAGTGGCCGTCGGCCATTATTGGCAGCTTTGACAAGCAATATCTTTCTCTGCCGGAAGAAGTGCTGGTCACGGTGATGCGCGACCACCAGAAATATTTTGCCGTGGAGGATGCGTCAGGAAAACTTGCGCCCCACTTTCTTGCCGTACTGAATACAGATGGTGATCCGGATGGCCTGATCCGCCATGGCAATGAGAGTGTTCTGCGCTCCCGCTTTAACGATGCACGCTTTTTCTGGGACACCGATCAGAAGATTCCAATGACCGAGCGCATCGAGATGCTGAAGTCGGTCACCTTCCAGAAAGACCTGGGAAGTTATTTTGACAAAGCAGAGCGTATGGCGAATTTGACGGAGAGGCTCTGTCCTGTGCTGGTCAAGTCTGGAATGAAGGTTGAGTCCAATGTGGTCCACCAGGCAGCGTGGCTGGCAAAGGCTGACCTGACTACGGAACTGGTCAAGGAATTTACTGAGCTGCAGGGAATTGTTGGTGGCTTATACGCCAAAGCCCAAGGTCAGATTGCTTCTGTCGCCGATGCCATTTATGACCAGTACAAGCCGCAATCAACAGAAGATTCAGTGCCGCGCACCCTGGAAGGCGCGATACTATCCATAGCAGACAAGGCCGATTCCATTGCTGGAATGTTTGCGTTAGGGCTGGTGCCTTCAGGGTCAAAAGATCCGTTTGCACTGCGGCGGCAGGCCAATGGGATTGTCAAGACGATTGCGGAGCACAAACTGCCGCTTAATCTCGCACAGATTTTGTCGGACGCCCGCAGCGGTTATCAAGGCAGCGAGGCGGAAAAAAAGTTTACGTTAAGCGGCGACGCTTACACGGAGTCCATTCGCAGCTTTTTCCGCGAACGCCTGGAGTTCTACCTGCGTGACGTGCTCGGCCTGGCCTATGACGTGGTGAATGCCACGCTGGCTGCCGGCGCCGATGATGTGGTGGACGCAGTGACGCGGGCGACGGCTGTTGCGAAGGTGCGCCCTTCAACTGATTTTGAATCCATATCCGTGGCTTTCAAGCGGATGAAGAACATTCTTCGCCAGGCCGATGAGACAAACAAGAGAATTGCCGAGCCTTTCAATCCTGCTGCGCTGAGCGAAAGCGAAGAGAAAGCTCTGGCAGCTACCGTTCCACAGGTTGCGAAGAAGGTACAAGAACTGAGTGCTGCGCGGCACTATGACGCGGCGCTTACGGAGATTTCAAAGCTGCGTCCGGCTGTGGATGCTTTTTTTGAAAAAGTGATGGTGATGGTGGAGGACGAACAGCTCCGCGCGAACCGGCTGGGCCTGCTGCAAACTCTGGTCAAAGAATTTTCTTCCATTGCCGATTTTTCTGAGATCGTGACCGAACGGAAGTAGCGTGCGTTGTTGTGTGCCGTCACAAATTCATGGTCAACTGCCCTTGCGGGCCAGGCTCCGGCAATCCTCTGTGACGTTCAGCTTTTAACGGCCCTTTTTGGGCATTCGCATTTTTTCAGGTCATTCAGCCAGGACTTTTTGCGTCAACAGACAATGTGTAGAAATGATTAAGGTTTTTCCGCGCATATTCATCTTCACGAAATGTAAGATAAAATGATTGATTTAAGGCCGCATATCCTGCTTGCCATCATGGAGACCAGCCAATGAGCGTTA
>DAHUXF010000606.1 GCA_027307295.1 Acidobacteriaceae bacterium | reverse complement strand
GATGAGAGGGTAAACTTTATGCCTCTCTTCAACAGGTCCTCTGCCAAAAAGACGCCGTCTTTAACAAAGTCAACCCAAGGCACAGTGGGATTCGGAAAATAACACGCAAGATTAAATAGTCTTTCTGGATTGCTGCGAAACCGGAATGCACCGCTGCTGCATTTGCCGGGTCTACCTCCAATATCGTCAAGCCAGACCTTCTCCAGGTAGGTTGCGGCGGCGGGCAGTCCCTGGTCGGCAGCCGACAAAAACAGGCTTGCGTTTACGCTGCCGGCAGAACAGGCAGATACCACCTCAATGCTTGCCAGTTTCTTATTGGTGGCAGACGATTGGCCGGTTAATAACGCCTTCATGATGCCGACTTCATAAGCGGCCAGGGCGCCTCCGCCCGAAAGAACCAGGCCATGAGACACATGAGGCTCTGGCGATGGAATATTTGCTGCAGGTTCGCTGGTGTTAGCTACTGTTGGCATGGAATGTTCTCTTGTTCGCAGGTGATTTATTTTTGCTGATCGATGGGCCTAAACAATTCAAAAGAGCTGTGCTCTCGGACACTTGCCAACACTATCAGCCAAAAATGTAGACACAGGAAAAAGTCATAGTTTGCGGACAACACTTTGTGCGCGGCCTTGGGCCGGTGCACTGGAAGTTCTGGGCCGGGAGTTCTTTCTTGCAGGCATCAGGATTCTGCTCCCATCAACATGGCTGCGGGTTAAAAACGTGCAAGCACAAAAGCGTAACCACTTTCACCAATCCAGCGCAGCCGGTTGTGAGCTAATGCAAATCTTGTGCGGGGGTCTGTCTAAGGTGATGGATGCTAACGATATGTAAGTACGAGATGTTGTAAACCGGCCTTGCCGCCGTCCCAGTGCTAATAAGGCCCGCGATTGTGTTGTTTCTCAGACCCGCGGTTTTGATGCAAGGCAAAGGCAAGGCCTGTTTTCTCGTACATGCCTGGATGATGCTCAGTTTCGTGATGAAGTTCGAAATAGTCAAGCATTGCGACACTCAGGGTCAATCCCGCTTTTATTCAGCCGGTTCGAACATAGATTGGAGATAGCAATGGATGTTGACAACAGAGCAGGACTTACCGAATTACTGAAAAGTGCCATGGCAAGTCTTATGCCAACAATGGAAGGTTCTACCACGGATCCTCGCGATGAACTCATTGTTCGGCATACACGTGGGCCCGCAAAATTCAGCCCAGATAAGCAGTTCATCAGCCTTGACCTGAAAATGTACACCCTCAGCGGCGAGGAGGATGGAAGCCACCATGCTGTCCTGCAGGCCCTCTACAGAACTCCCGGCGACATCATGCGTGTTCCGCCCACCCCCACCGGGCCAATGAATGTGCCTGTGGGGCCAGTGCCGCACATTGAGCCACTAGGCCAGACCAAGGCGATCTGGTATTTCATGGACGGTAGTTCTTTAACTGTTGTAGGACCTTCCCTGAGCCACCTTATCCCGCTCAACGACGGATCATTCATTTTCTGTGTTTCAACCGCACAAGTTATTACCGGTGGAACGGGACGGTATGAAGGCGCGGTCGGCACACACCAGACATTAGGCACAACTTTTGTTCCCGCGGGCGTGGATGTTTTTAGTCCGGCAGTGACATCCTTTGAGGTGTCAAACCTGGAAACGTTCAAGGTCATCCGCCGTCGTTACAACCGACCGGCCTCAGGAGCCTAGGCAGACTGGGTGCATTGGGTGTAGTGCTGGCTTGCGGTTTATTAATCAACGTTTCTTCCGCGTACTGGCTTATTTCGTTACCAGGGCTGGCTCGCGCAATCATGCAAAAGTTCTCAGCAGCGATTTGAATCAGTCGATCCGCCAGGACACGGCAGAATTGGGGCATCATGAATATTAGCGACAACGCAGACATTGCCGGCATATTACAAAATACTTTGGCCAGTCTCATGCCAGGGGTTTATGGAAC
>DAHUXF010000605.1 GCA_027307295.1 Acidobacteriaceae bacterium | reverse complement strand
GTTTTGTGATTTACGCAAAACGCGGTCACGCGCGTGGTTTATTTTTCAACGCCAGATTGCTGCGTTGCCAAGGATGGTTTAGCTTCCGAGAAAAGCAGCTTGCTGCCATCGCCATGTGCTTGCTTCCCGGTCAGCATGGTCCGTCCTTGCGACCCTGCAGAACAGAGAGTTCCTGAGAATTCCCTGTTTCTCGTTTTCCAAAAGAAATCGGCACAACATTCATTTGCTAAGGCAACACATACCGCAAGCTGGCATAGGCCATGACGAGATGAGCATTCTTGGGAGCCCCTGATGGAACGACCCACGGACTACGAGTTAGATATGAAACCTGGTTAACCAGCACAACAGCCCCGTATTGTGGATTACGCCAGAAAGTTTGTGTCCAGTCGAATGTCGGTTCCTGAATGGCACGATTATTGGTGTTTGCGGAACCAGGGCCGCCAAAGCCAATGAACGAGTTCGGTTTGGCGCCGGCGCTCGTATCCAAGACAAAATTGCGCTGGAAATAGCCAGCGCCATAATATGCGCCCAACAATGTCTTCGCCGCAGGCTGATATTCCAACCCAACCAGGCCGGTCCCAGAATGGACCAGCGAAGGACTACCATCAGGACGCACCACAGCACTCGGGCCCAGGCCAATCACATAACGCCCGCCACCGTCGGAATAGAATCCATTTGCCAGAAAGCGAAACTTTTTGATGAACTCAACGTTGAATGCTCCCCCGAATCCTTCTCCCACATCTGAGCTGTTTTGAAATTTGGCCCCTGGGGTTGGCTGAATAGAAGTCTTGACCGCCGTAAGAAGTCCAACCATCTCGGCATGGAAATGCTTGCCCCCGAAGTCAGTGTCGTAGGCAATCTTGGGAACCACATCCGGCGCTATATTGGGAGTAGTGTTGTTGGGATTGTTAGGAGCAAATTGCAAGGCGAGCGGTGTCGCAAACGCATTCGGAAAGATGACTTCGCCGGTGCCGAAACCGGTATACTGTTCGGCATTTTCAATACCAATACCAACAGCCCAATGCTCGTCTGGATGATAAACCGCTCGAAATTCAGCGGCGCGTGTATACGGAATGCCAACCTGTGCATTACCATCTTCGTCATAAGTCAGCGCGAGATCGCTGGGCATGGGACCAACACCCCGGCGATTTGGCGTAAGCCAACTCCAGGTTTGCCCGCCCATAAACTCCCACTTGTTCCGCTTTAGATCAAGCCAGCCCAGACGCTCACGAAAGGTGTGGCTATTGGCGGTTCCAAAAACGTTGCCAGGGTCGTTGCCGTTAAAATCCATCTCAACATACGCGGTAACATCATTCGCGCCGTACTCACCTGTAACTTTGAGGTTCAGACGGCTAAACTGTGCGGTGATGCGGTTTTCGGTTAGATGTCCCTGCGGCGTGTTGCTGAAAGGAATCGCGCCAAAGTTGGTGGTAACAATTGAGCCGGAGTTGGTGGTGCGGAAAACATTTTCAAAGTCTATAAATCCGCCCGGAGTGAATTCCGTTCCGCCGATACGAAATGAGAGCGGCGATTCTTTCACCTTGTCAACGTCCTGCATTGCTGCCGTAGCTGACGATGTCGGGGTTAATGATGCATTGACCAGTTGGGGCGTTTCATTAAATCCTGCATTGGCGTTTGCCTTGATGTTCAACTGAGTTTTAAGCTTTTCGATTTCCTCCTGTTGTTGCTCCATTCGTTTCTCTTGCTCAAGAATCTTACTCTGTTGTGCACTCATTGCCTCATGCATTTTCTTCAGTTCAACAGTGATGCTCGATATATCGCCGGACGTCGTAGTCTGTCCCAGCGCAAGCTGGACACCCAGCACTAAGACAGTGGCAACCGTTAGCAATCTCATTGTCATTTGCTTTCCCCTCGCTCATTTCGCCGTTCCGAGTCGGACTTACACTCCCATTCCATGTGAAGCAAGAGTTCGGAACAAT
>DAHUXF010000604.1 GCA_027307295.1 Acidobacteriaceae bacterium | reverse complement strand
TTTGTCTGGAAGACCGGTTTCTGGGGTAAACATGGCACAGACGGGTGGCATTATGATCTGCTGTTCGTTGTGATGAACCTGGTCATCCTCGTTACCGGCGGCGGACGGTATATCCTGTGGAATTGAGCAGCTGGCCGATGTGAGCGGCCACCGTTGATTACTTCAGCTTGACCAGGCCTACTACTTCAGCGCCGTTGGCATCCACAGCGTGTACCCAGATATTGCTGAAGCCATCTTTCAATTCCGGATACTGGGCCACCATGGCGTTGGCCAGGGCGCGCGCATCCGCCTGGGTTGCGTTGAAATCGCCGGTGCTGGCCACTGAGTACTTGATGGACAGATCAAAATTTTTGTCTGTCTTGAACGTGCTCATGTCAGTGATGGTATAAGTTTTGCCGCCAGCGGAAAAGGCAATGGGTTTGCCTTCAACCGGAACGTCTTTGGGCAGGACGCCGTTGGATTCTTCCTGGATATTGCCGAGCAGCGTGGTGTTCATGGCAGGAATCGGGGCCAGCAGCTCCCAGGAAGTCGCATAATAAAACCACGCGTTATGGGATTGGCCTTTGCTCTTGTAGTCGCGCGCTTGTTTCAAATACCAAAGGCCATCATGCCCCACAGCAGATTCAGGACGAATCTGGAACCCAGCCAGCTTCCAGCCGTTAAGGTCTTCAAAAATTGTAGTGAGGGCGTACGGGCCTTTTGCTCCGATAAAGTCCTGAATCACCACTGCGTACTTCTTGCCCGCGTCCAGTCCGGGAAGGCTGAATTGCGCCCCGCCAGAGCTGGTCCCTTTGGCCCCGTAAACGCCGCAATAAAAATTGCCGTCAGAATTCGGGGTGGTGCCGGAGTCAAGAAGAAATGATGTGCGAAGCTGAGGTGTAGCGGCCGCCAAAGCGTCCTTGTTGTCCGTGACCGCTGCGGCAATACCATTAAAGTTGGATTGTAAAGCGGGCGTGGAATTTGTCTTCAGACCGTTGGCGTCGGCTTTTGTTGCCTGGTCAAAGGTTTGCTTTGCGGCATTCTCCACGGCTGTGCGGGCCTGTTCCGGCATCTCATCGCGGGTTTGGCAAGTCTGCGTCCAGGCCGGGGCTGCTGCGGACAAAGCCAGAATCCCTAGTGCTCTCATTATCGTAAGTTTCATAGGAAGGCGGTACTCCTGTTCTACTGTAAGATGCTGATGCAGCCTGGCCAGATGCACATGAGGGGCCGCTGTTCTGCTGCTTGTAACTTACAGGTAAATATACCGTTCGGCAGAGTCGCAAGGGAAGCGCCTCCCGGGGGCAGCACCATTCTGGCATCAAGTAACAATTAATCAGCAAGAGCGCCAAGATCAACCGTTCTTCCTGTACAAAGAGTAAAATCAAACCAGGCATTCCTGGACAAGGCTTGGAAATCAGCTATGGCACGTTTTTCGCGGATCATCGGCATCTGTGCTCTTCTGGCAGCATTCAACGCTGCGCAGGGACAGCACCATGTCCGCCATATACCTCAACCGCCAAGTTCCGGCCAGGACAGCAACGCCCCTCTTCCGCAGGCCAACGCCCCGCAGGCCAATGCTCCGCAGACATCCGTTCCTCAGTCCAATGTCTTGCAGACAAACGCGCCGCAATCCGGCGTCCCACAATCTGGTGTCCCGCAATCCAATGTTCCACAATCCAGTGTCCCGCAACCGAATTCTCAGGGTGCCTTATCGTCGGCCCCAGCAGTTCAACAGCAACCGGCAACTACCACCCCGGCTGTTCCGCCTGTGGTGACGTATCGCGATGGGCTGCTCACGGTGCAGGCCCTGAATTCCAATCTGTCGGCGGTCATTGCGGCGATTCGCAGTAAAACGGGAATTGAATTTGAAGGAGCAGAGGGCGCTTCAGAGCGGGTTGCGATATCCCTTGGTCCGGCGACCGAAGGAGAGGTGCTCTCGGCGATATTTTCCGGCTCGCGATTCGATTTTATGGCCATT
>DAHUXF010000603.1 GCA_027307295.1 Acidobacteriaceae bacterium | reverse complement strand
CTCTCCGTGCGCACGAAGATGAAGGCCAGCAGCCCGGCGTTCACCGCGCGCGGATTGATGCGCGCTTCGTAGCCGAGGATCGCGCCGCGCGCCTCCAGCTTGCGCACGCGCTCCAGCACCTTGGCAAAGTTATCGAGCATGTAGTTGACGGAATCCACCACGTTGCCCAGAGCGTCATTACTCACGCGGCCGCGCAGCGTCAGGTCGCCGCGGGCAATCTGGCTCACGATGGTCAGGAACTCCGTCACGCTCTTCTGCAGGCTCTCCTGCGCTTCCTGGTTGAAGATGGCGCGGGAAGAACTCTCGGCGGCGCGGTTCAGGTTCTCCGCGATAAAGCCGAAGTCGTCCGCCGAATCAACCACGGCGCGCGTGCGGTAATCGCCCTGGGCAAAGCGCTCCGCAAATTCTGAGAGCCGCCGCACCGGGGTTAACACGCGGTTGCCGATGGTGATAAAGGTGTAGAGTCCGGCTACAGCGGCAATCGCAAAATCGCCGAGCAGCTCAAGCCCCGACCCGCGAGGCCAGGCCCCAAAGTCTCCAATGGAGAGCCCCCTGCCTTGCGCACCCGCGCTATAAGCCAGCAACCAGACCAGGAACAAGGCGGCTACATCCACCGCCACCATTGTCCATAGGGTCGAGTTCAAACGACCTTTCATAACTTCCTCCAACTGCAAAAAATCTGCCCGCCGCGCTGCTCTTCAGGCATCTGCAACAAGCGCTTGCGCCTGCCGCTAAATCCTTGAGCGCAGCGAAAGCCCCTGGCCTTCCTGCTCAAAAATACTCAAATGACCGGGACGGGAAACGTCTCAGTCAACTTCTTCAAATTCAAAGCCAGCGCCAGGCGGTCTTCATGCCGCAACATGCCACAGCAATGCGGCACCTCGCGCGGCGCTTCCTCCACCAGCAGCGGCTCTGACGTGCTGCATGTGCCAATCACTTCATCGGCGGCAATGCCGATCCGCAAATAATCCTGGTCATCCGTACCTGCCAGACTGGCCACAACGACATGTTTCGGCTGGAGATCGGGGCGGCGGCCTTCCGCCGTCAGCGCAATGTCCACCACGGGAATAATCGAACCGCGCAAATTAAAGATCCCCATCAAAAATGACGGCGCCAGAGGGACCATGGTCAGGTTCGGCCATTCCACAACTTCTTCCACATCCAGCACGGAAAAACAAAAGCGCTCACGCCCGGCCCGGAAAATGCAGTACTGCCGCTCCGGCTCCACCTTGGGCAGTAGTTCAAGCTGCTCTGCCTCAGGCGATAACGGTTCGAGTTGTCCCTGCTCGTCTGACATGGCTCTTCGCTCACAACTTCTTTATGTCTATTTGCCCACCAGCCCGCGCACCGCGCCCAACAGCTCTTCGTTGGTAAACGGCTTCACTACATAGCCATCTGCACCCTGCTGCTTGGCCCAGAACTTGTCACTCTCAGTGTTTTTAGAACTGACCATCACTACCGGAATTCGCGAAAATTCGGCATTGCCCTTCAATTCACGACAAGCCTGAAAACCATTACGCTGGGGCATCACCACATCCATCAGGATCAGGTTCGGCCGCTCCATGGCGATCATCTGTTCCAGGCGCATGGGATCATGGACCGGAACAGACATATAACCGGCCTTATCCAATACGGCCTGCATCAGCCTGACTTCAGCTGGTGAATCGTCAACAATTAAAATCTTCGTCAAGCGGACAGACCCCTAGCCCTGTGCATCCACCCCAAGTACTGCAATTGCGCAGCCAAGAATAGAGGTAGCAATGAATTTCAAGCAATTTTGTATAAAAGTCTTATTTTCATCAGCTTGAAAATTCGCTGGTTTGCCTTAGCGGGTTGTGCCCGATACATGAGACAGGTTATGGGTCTCAGGTTGAGACGCTGTCTCGCCTCGAACTTCCATGGCAATTGAGGAAAAACGCTGCATTACCTGATACATATGCAGGGAGTCGCCCCGGGAT
>DAHUXF010000602.1 GCA_027307295.1 Acidobacteriaceae bacterium | reverse complement strand
CAGACTTGGAGCGAATGAAAACATGTGCCGCCCCTCCGGGGCTCGATTTGAAATTGGCGTCGTCCCCAGCGCTTACGCGCTGGGCTAACTTCTCGACGCGCCGCCTGGCGCTGAATAATTACTGTTTGAAATCATCAACACCGCCGCAAAATTACATGGAACGACGAAACGGCGAAAACAAACCATAATACGATCTCTAACTATGGCCTCCAAAGGAATCGTCCAAAACCTCTGCAACCGCCGCAGAAGACACATGTAGCACCGCCCCCGCCTGTGGGCTTTTGTTTTGACTTTCCACCGGCGAGGGCGCCGGCGCCACATGAGCATGGGCGCCTCACTGCGTAATACACCAGACAATCTGCTGTGCTAAACTCCGCTGCAAGCACGCATGGAACTTTCCCTCAAACCCAGCACTGCCAAAGTCAAGGACTACTACAACGCCTTAAACCAGTTCGGCCAGCTCAATATCAGCCATGAGACCGCCGTCCGGCAGGCCTTCGCCGGGCTGCTGGATAGCTGCGCCAGACAATTTAAATGGAAGCTGGTGCAGGAATTCCGCTGGAGCGCCGCGAGAAGCCGGGTGAAAAGCTCAACCTGCGCGTGGAAAAAATGCGCCTCAGCAAAGACAAGCAAACGTTGGTTTATAACGATTTCCTTACCCTCAGTGGCATTCCCAAGGAGACATACGACTACCGCCTGGGCAACCGCTCCGCCTTGGAATGGGTGATTGACCAATATCAGGTCTCCACCGACAAGCGCTCCGGCATTACGAATGATCCCAATCGCGAAGATGATAAAGAGTACATCCTTCGGCTGATTGGTCAGGTGATTACGGTGAGCCTGGAGACGGTGAGGATTGTGAATGCATTACCGGATTTAGGTTTGCCGCATGAGAACATCGCCGAGGTTTCCGATGCTATTCAATAGAAAGAACGGAGAGATCTGATGGATATTGTTACCATCCTTCCAAATGCTGCTAGGGCCGCACAAGCTGCACAGGCCCAGCCTGCGCAAGCGGGTGCGCCAGAAGCGAGCAAAACAAACACAGCGCTGTAAGCGCGTTGCGAAGTTAGCCCAGCGAGCCAGCGCTGGGAAAGCGGAGAAAAGAATTGAGCGCCGTAGGTGCGGCACATTACCCAAACACATATCGTGGATCGTATCCGATGCCGTGTTTCTCTAATAACGCAATGTATTCCTCATCAAAAGTCATCTTTCTATGATGCCGTTCCTGATTTTGTATGTATTTCACAACTGCCGCGATGTTTGACTTGCTCACGCCGAACGCACCGTACCCCGCCTGCCATGCGAACGTGCCAATCTCATCAGCCATCCATCGCGACGAATTCGCCTTGATCTTCTTGATGGCCTCCGAAATTGCGATCGTTGCCGGGAACTGCAACAGAAGATGAATATGGTTCTCTACACCGCCAACCGCGTGCACAAAAACTTTTTGATGCCGGCAAATCCCGGACGTGTAGGCCCAGAGATGCTGTTTCATTTCCCGGGGAATTGTTTTGCGTCTCTCTTTTGTGCTGAACACAACGTGCATTACATTCTGAAAATAGGTGTGAGACAATGTGTCGCGCCTCCGGCGCTCGACATTCTAAACTACGTTTTCCCAGCGCTCACGCGCTGGGCTAACTTCTCACCGCGCCTCTAGCGCTAAATAATTACAGTTCGAAATCATCCAACATGCGGGAGCAAACTTCTGTGTTTTTCACTGCTGCTGTGGCGGCGGAACAGATTGAGGTGGCTTTTGGGCCGGAGGTTGGGCTGGCTGAGCGGGTGTCTTGTCCTGAGATTTGCTCTGCACGGCGGCCACGGCTGAATCCACGTTGCCCTGGTGTTCTGCGGCTTGCACCACGATATCTTCCAACGGCAGGTTCCGCGTCAGGGATGCACGTTTGGCTTTGGCAAACTGCTCTGCGGTCAGATTCTGCGGCTGTTCGATCGTGCTGGT
>DAHUXF010000601.1 GCA_027307295.1 Acidobacteriaceae bacterium | reverse complement strand
AGGCGACTGGGTGCTGGCCATCGGCAGCCCATTTGATCTGGAAGCCACGGTGACAGCCGGCATCGTCTCCGCCAAGGGACGCAATCTGCCGGGCGGACGGCAGTTCCAGTCCTTTATTCAGACCGATGCAGCCATCAACCCTGGAAATTCCGGCGGTCCGCTGGTAAGCATGAATGGCGAGGTCATCGGCATCAACACGGCCATCTACACGCAATCATATGGATACCAGGGCGTAGGATTTGCCATGCCGTCCAACGTGGTCCGCGATGTTTATGAGCAGCTGACCTCGGGCGACCATCGCGTGGCGCGCGGCTCCATTGGCGTTGAGTTCAGCGCTATACCTAATCCCGTGGTCCTGCGGATTTACGGCGCTAAGAATGGCGTTACCGTGACCAATGTGCGTCCGGACACCCCGGCAGCCAAGGCCGGCCTGCAAAGCGAAGACACCATCACGGCCATCAATGGCAAGCCCATCAAGGGTGGCGACGAGCTGGTGAACATCATCTCCGCTACCCGGCCCGGTAACAAACTTGTATTAACGTATCTCCGCAACGGGCAGCAGAAAGAAGCCACGGTAACCGTGGCAGACCGCGCCAAGCTGTTTTCTGAGCGCATGGATCAGGGCGATGACACTCCGGAGGAAAGCGCTCCTGTCCCCACCAAGCTTGGGATCACCGTAAAGCCGGTTGCCCCTGAGATGGCCGAGCGCATGGGCACACCGGAAGGTAAAGGCGTCCAGGTCTCAGACGTAAAAGTCGGCTCCTTTGGCGATGATATTGGGCTGCAACCGGGAATGGTCATCATGAAAGTCAACAAGCAGCCGGTCAACAGTGAAGAGGAATTCCGGAAGATCACATCAGGGCTCAAGAGCGGCCAGGATATTGTCTTCCTGATCCATACCGGACGCGGCGCCAACGGCGGAAACGCCTTTATCTCCGGGACACTGCCATAAATCCTGCACATTTCGCCGGAGCATCTGCTGCCTGGATGCTCCGGTGTTTGCACCATGGCGAGTGCAATCAAAGCGCACTTGGCGGTTTTTCCGGCGCTGCAAGTGCATCCAGAAACTCTGAAGTCCTTGATTTCATTGCACTTCCGTAATCCTGTTCTGGATAACAAACTGCTGGCCTCACGGCATCAAACCATGGGATGATAATGCCGCATCTTGGGGCATGGCTGAAATGGCCCTGAAGCGACGTTGAATTGAGGTAACTTTTGCGTTTGGCGATCCATAAACTGGCAGTCCATAAATTGGCGATCATTGGCACTGTGTTGGCGCTCTCGTGCGGGTATGCCCTAGCCAAACCGCAGACTGCTTCCTCAAAAACAACTTCTAAGCCGGGCTCTAAAACAACGTCGAAGTCAGCTGCCTCTTCCGCCAGGCACGGACGCCACCGCGGCAAACGCAAAACGTCCTGGAAGAAAAAGGGCCAGCAGGGCATCAAACCAGAGCGGGCCACGGAGATACAGCAGGCGCTGATCCGCGAAAAATATCTTACCGGCGAAGCTACCGGCGTATGGGACGTCCGCACCCAGGCAGCACTGGTGAAATACCAGGGCGACCATGGCTGGCAAACCAAGGTGGTCCCCGACTCACGCGCCCTGATTAAACTCGGCCTTGGGCCCAACTACTCAGCTCAAAGCTTGTTGAGCAATCCTACCAATGCGCCTACCGGCGGCGCTCCCAGTACAACAGCAGCATCCCGCAGCGCGGCCAGCACCCCGGATAAATAAATCGCGCGAGTGCTGTGTCGGTCGGGAAGGCTCCTGAAGTTCCTGCGTGCCATTGATGACGTGGTTCCGGTCGGAAACAGGTCCATATAAATTGTGGGACAACTACTCCTCGCACAAGCATGAGAAGGTGAAGCGGCGGCTCAGTCGCCAGCCACGTTTCCACGTACACTTCACCCCCACCCAGTTGCTCCTGGCTGGGGGGATTAAGAAGCGCACCTCAACTCTG
>DAHUXF010000600.1 GCA_027307295.1 Acidobacteriaceae bacterium | reverse complement strand
CTGTGGTGGAACACTACAAGCGGCTGGGCGCGGCCAAATGTCATCCGGTCTATAACGGCTTGGACCCTGATACGCATCATCCGGTGGCTGCCGATCCGGGCTTATGTTGTGATTTGTTGTTTGTGGGCCATCGCCTTCCGGACCGCGAACGCCGGGTACAGGAATTCTTCTTCCGCGCAGCGGAACTTGCGCCTGAATTTCAATTTGCCCTAGGCGGCGAAGGATGGGGCGGCAAAACTTTGCCCGCGAACGTGCGCTGGATCGGCCATGTGTCCACGGCAGACCATAACCGGGTGAACTGTTCGGCGCGCATGGTCTTGAACATCAATCGTGATTCCATGGCCGGAACCGGTTTTTCACCTCCTACACGTGTCTTTGAGGCCGCAGGCTCCGGCGCGTGTCTCATCACCGACACGTGGAGCGGCATTGAAGAGTTCTTTATGCCCGGCAGGGAAATTCTGGTGGCCAGTGGCGCTGAAGATATCGCCGGCTTCCTGCGCCACGTCCCGGAAGAACGCGCAAGAGAGATTGGCGGCAACATGCGGCTCAGGGCGCTGCGTGACCATACCTATCAATTGCGCGCCGAGGAAGTTGATGCGATCCTTGCCGGCGCTTTTGCTGAACGGCAGGTAGCGTGAAGAGAAGGAAGAGTTGAGGCCGATATCATGAAAATTACCATCTTCGGGCTGGCCATCACGTCGTCCTGGGGCAACGGCCATGCCACAACATTCCGTTCTCTGTGCAAAGCGTTGCATCGTCGCGGGCATAGCATTGTTTTCTTTGAGCACAATCTGGAGTGGTACCAGAACAATCGCGATCTGCCGCAGCCGGCTTATTGTGACGTGCGGATCTTTGAGAATTGGCATGAGATTGCGCCTGCTGTTCGCGCCGAGTTGCGCGATTCCGATGTGGCGGTGGTTGGCTCCTATTTCCCCGATGGCCTGGCGGCGCTGGAAGAAATTGTTTCTTCGCCTGTTCCCATCCGGGCTTTTTATGACGTGGATACGCCCATCACAGTCCGCAAGCTTAAAGAATGCGGACGCACTGACTATCTCGATATGCGCTTTCTGCCGGAGATGGATATTTATTTCAGCTTCACCGGCGGACCCATGTTACAGGAACTGGAAGAGCGCATGGGCGCGCCTTTTGCCGTGCCGCTCTATTGCTCTGTGGACCCGGAGAAACATCGCGAGCGTCCGCTCAATCCTGCGTTTGCCTGCGATCTGAGTTATATGGGCACGTACGCTCCTGACCGCCAGCCGAAAATTGATGAGTTCCTTTGCGAGACAGCGCGCCTGCTTCCCGGCAGCCGCTTGATTGTGGCGGGATCGCAATATCCTGCGACGATCGACTGGCCTCGCAATGTTGAGCGGATCATGCATCTTAATCCTCTGCAGCATCCTGAACTTTATTCTTCATCCAGGCTTACGCTGAACGTGACCCGGCGTGAGATGGTGATTGCAGGTTATTCACCTTCTGTCCGGCTTTTTGAGGCGGCGGCGTGCGCTGCAACCCTGGTTTCCGACAATTGGCCCGGCCTGGAAACTTTTTTTTCCGCCGGACGAGAGGTTCTTTTACCTGGCAGCGCAGAAGATGTTGTGCGCTATCTTTCAGGCTACGATGCGGGCGAGTTGCGCCGCATGGGGCGAGCTGCCCGCGAACGCGTGTTAGCAGAACATACCAGTCAGATTCGCGCTCTTGAGTTTGAACATGCGGTGGGCGCGGCCAAAAGCAGGAACCGCCAGTCGCGGGCGCTGAGCGTCCGTTAATTTTCTAAAGACCTTCCAATTTTTGACCTGAGCGAAGAGCGAAGAAAGCCATCCATCGCCAGAGCTGATTTCGGCATCTTAAACTTGCAGTCGAATGAAAATAGCTTTGATTGCGCCGCCGTTTATCCCTGTTCCTCCCATAAAATACGGAGGAACCGAGCTGTTTATTGCCGAACTGGCAAGAGGCCTTCAG
>DAHUXF010000005.1 GCA_027307295.1 Acidobacteriaceae bacterium | reverse complement strand
TTAAGCCACGGAATCTTTAACTTCCTGCTCAGTCCGGGCGTCAACAAAATAACGGGCTGGGCCGCCCACTTTAAGGGTGGTGATGGGCGCAAGAGGAATGTTTTCCAGGATATTCAAGGAGTGATGCCAAGATTACCCCACCAGGTGATGCTAGGGAAATGTCTTTTTACTTGGTAGAATCACGGTAGAGACCCATTTGGAGGGGAAAGCATGTATCCAGAAGGAATGGTGGCGCCCATGCGCCAGGAACTGACCGCCGGAGGCATTGAAGATGCGCGCACCGCGGCTGATGTAGAAAATGCAATCAATCAAAAAGGCACGCTGATGGTGGTGGTGAACTCCGTTTGCGGATGCGCCGCCGGACGCATGCGTCCCGGAGTGCGCGCCGCCATACAGAACGGCATCCGCCCGGACCGCATGATCACCGTGTTTGCCGGCCAGGACCGGGAAGCTACCGATGCTGCCCGCCGCCACTTTACCGGCTATCCGCCTTCATCGCCGTCCATTGCTCTTATGCGCGATGGAAAGCTGGTTTACCTGATGCAGCGGAGCGACATTGAAACCAGTGATCCAATGACCATCGCTTCCCGGCTGAAGCAGGCATTTGAGAAGCATTGCGCTAAGGTGAACGCTTAAGTTATCCGGGCAATAAGCCGGACAAGGGCATACCTAGGGGCGTGCCCTTTTTACTTTGCGCAATTGCTCGTCACCTGGCCGGTTTTCCTGGCGGAATAGTAATGTCGATGGGCGTAACTTTACCGAAGGTCGCCAGGTCTTTATCAAACTCTTTGGCGTTGCCCACCACCAGCACTGCCATCTTCTCAGGATGGATGTATTCCCGGGCCACCCGGTCCACATCCGCGGGCGTGACTTTTTCAATGCCGGCGCGATAGCGCTCCAGGTAGTCTGCTGGAAGACCATAAAACTCATAACGCATGCGCTCAGCCAGTACTTTTTCCTTGGAATCGAACTGAAAAATAAAAGAGTTCAGGATGGAATCCTTGGCTTTCTTCAGTTCCTCAGGTTTAATTCCGTGCTGGATGAGATTGTCTATCTCTTTTCTGAGCGCCTGTATGCCAGCGATCGTGGTCCCGCTCTTGGTGCTCATCACGAAGCGCGAGATTCCCGGATGGTCGTATGCAGCGCCCACTCCTCCACCTACACTATAAGCAAGGCCGAGCTTGGTGCGAATGTTGACGAACAGACGAGAAGAAAAACCGCCGCCAAAAAGCTCATTCATGAGAGCAATAGCGTAATAATCGGGATTGTTGCGGTTTGTTCCCAGGTCAACCATGGCGATTGCGCTCTGGTTCACGTCACTTTTCTCAATGAAATAAGTCCCCGGCTGGGGCGGACGAAATGTAATTTTCGCCGGAGAAAAGAGTTCACCGCGCGGAAGTGTGCCGAATGCCTGGCGCAGGCGTTGTTCCATGAGAGCGGAATCAAAGTCGCCGGTAACTCCCAGAATCATATTTATGGGAGCAATGGTTTGCTGGTGCCAGCGTTGCAGGTCCTCGCGCTTAACGGCAGCAACGGTGTCATATTCAGCCGTGCGGCTGTAAGGATTGTCCCGGCCATAGGCCAGCTGGGTGGATTCGCGTTGCAGGATTTCGTCCAGATCATCATTGCGACGGGAAATAACACTAAAGAACTGCTGTTTGGCCAGATCAATCTTGTCCTGGCGAAACTCGGGATGCTCCAGCAAATCAAGCACCACAGGGAAGACCTGATCGAAACTTTCCTTCAGGCAAGACCAGGAAAGAAAGGTGGAATCGGCGCTGTCTGAGGCCTCAACGCGGGCGGCATGGGATTCCAGAAAGTCATCCAGTTCATCGCCGGTTTTGCTGGTGGTTCCTCCGGTGCGCCACACATCGGCATACATGGCCACCATGCCAACCTTGCCGGATGGTTCTTCCCGTGAACCGCCACGAATGCGGATAGTGCCGTCAATCACTGGCAGTTCATGGTCTTCCTGCAGAAAGATCACCATGCCGTTCGGCAGCTCAATCCGGCGGGGATCCTGTGGCTTGAATTGATGTAGCGGCGGAATAGGGATGTTTCGCCATGAAGACGGCAGCGTTGTGGCGGAGCGGTCCTGGGAAAGTTCAGCGGCGGAGGCGGTTCTTTCCATCTGTGCAGAGCAGGGCAGCGCGAGACATAATGCAGCAACAAGAGAGAAGAACAGCTTCCGGAGAGTTGTTCTCATTGGTGTTCTCCGCGCTCTGCAGTGGCTGGCGCTGATTTTTGCTGCTTGACTTCACTGGTGGCAACGGTGCGGTTGTCCTCACGGAATGTGGCATTGGCCACGCGGCGGATATCGGCCTTGGTGACTTTTTCAATCTCGTCAATATCGCGGAACAGCGCGCGCCAATCCCCATAAAGGGCCTGATAATCGCCCAATTGCTGCGCCAAGCCCTGATTGTTTCCCAGCCCCCGGATCAGGTCCGCCTTGGCGCGCGTCTTGATGGACTGCAACTCCTCATCGCTCACATCCTGCGTCTTGAGCTTTTCTATCTCTTCATGAATGGGACTGGCCATTTCTGCGGCGGTATGTCCCTGAGAGGGTGCGGCAAAAAAGAAAAAAAGACTTGGATACTTGGTGCCGGGAAAGGTGCCGCCCTGTGCGGCAATGGCAATTCTTTTATCGCGCACGAGCGAGCGGTAGAGCCGCGACGTGCGTCCTTTGGAGAGCAGATCGGAAAGCACGTCATACACTGCATCGTCCGGATCGCGAAAACCGGGCCGATGGTAGCCTTCAACATAGAGGGGCTGGCTGTTGTCCTCAATGCGGACCATGCGCAGCGCTTGTTGTGGCGGCTCCTGGACGCGCAAGGGCGGAGGCACCGGGCGCGCGGGAATGCGTCCGAAATATTTTTCAATGATGGGCATGGCCTGAACGGCCTTTACATCGCCCACCACCACTACCACCATATTGGCTGGGACGTAATATTTGTGGAAGAAGTTGATGGCGTCCGTGGCGGAAAAAGCGCGCAGGTCAGAAGGCCATCCTAAAACCGGCCAGCCATAAGGATGCGCGACATACGCTGCGCTTAAAAACTGTTCCAGCAGACGGCCCTGCGGAGAGCTTTCCACGCTCATCCGGCGTTCTTCAAAAACAACATCGCGTTCCTTGTAGAACTCGCGCATCACCGGTTCCAGGAACCGCTCTGATTCCAGATAGGCCCACAACTCCAGGCGGTTTTGCGGAAACGAGTAGTAATAGGTGGTTTCATCACGGTCCGTGGATGCGTTCAGCCCTGCGCCTCCCTGATTTTCAACGATCTCTGGAAACTGGTTGGGGACCACGTACTCATCAGCCGCAGCAACGGCCTCCTGCCACGCTTTTTCCAGTTCAGCAACCTTCTTTGGATCGCGCCCAAATTCCTTGAGATTTTCCCTCAGGTAGGCGGCATAAGCGGTTTCCACTTTTTCCAGCGCCACTTTTTCCGCCGGCCAGTTGCGGGTGCCTATCTCATGTGTGCCTTTGAAGGCCATATGCTCAAACATATGCGCCAGTCCCGTAATGCCGGGGACTTCCTGGGCAGAGCCGGCATCCACGCGCGTATAGAAAGAAAACACAGGAGCTTCAGGGCGCTCCATGATCACCACTGTGAGGCCATTGGCAAGTTTCTTGACGGTAATCCGCTTTTCAAAGGAGGCAATGTCCTGCGAATAGAGGCTGGCTGCGAATGCTGCGCAACAAACAAAGATGGAGCAAATGTGCCGGAGAGTAGAAGTCTTCATATGGTCCATTCAAGGGTAAAGGGTACAGCGCATGTTTTTCAAATAGATGAAGGCGCGTACGGAGGTCGCCAAGAATCGTGACGCTGCGCAGAGAGCAAAAATCATTGCCCAGGAAAGGTAGCCGGCCTTTGCCGAATCAGTCGCGTTGCTGGTGGGTAATATATGGAGAAGAGGGGAGGGGTATGCCGGGGAAGCGCAAAAGCATAGCGAGCCCCAAATCACATTTGCCGCAGAACGTTCTGTGCGGTTATAAAAGCAATGGCGGTTCACGCAAGCCAACCATGTCTAAATACGATGATCTGCTCAAGGAGTTTGGATATTTTGCCCAGTCTGCGCGCACCGTGGACGCGCTGATGGAAGAGATTGCGCAGCGGCTTCACGCCACCATGACCCGCTATAACTGGGTGGGTTTTTATGTCGCCGATAAGTCCAGGATTGGGCAATTGGTCCTGGGGCCGCATGAGGGCAGCTTTGAGCCCGTTGAGCACGTTTCTCTGGACAAAGGATTGTGGGGGAGAGCTGCCTCCACCGGCAAAACAATCGTGCTCAATAATGTGGCGGATGACCCCAATTACAAGGCAGGCTCGTCACTGGTGAAGTCAGAGATTGTTGTGCCGATATTTATTAAAAAACAACTCTATGGCGAAATTGATATCAACAGCTATTTCATCAACACCTTTATGCGGGAAGACCAGGAGTTTGTCGAAGCCTGCGCAGCGGTGGTGAGCACTTATCTGGAACGGCCACAATAAAAGCGGCGGGCTTACATGCCGGGCATCTCCTGCTATCATGTCCGGCTATGAACGATGCGAAGAACGATAGCGGCATGGAAGAGATGAAGCTCGGATAACTCTGGCCTGCGGCTAGCCGCTCAATCCCATTCTAAGAGCAGGCTGATTTTTGCTCGATTTTGCTTTTGCTGAAATGCCGGGAGCTGAAGCCAGCCATTCATTATTCCAATTACCTTAGTAACCGCGGACCAGTGTTCTTGTGGGCATGCGTGGGAGGACCTTGGGGTATGATGTTGCTGTTTCCTCCTCCCAGAAACTTGCATAGGTGCGCCGCGCATGCAAGAACACGCAGAAGCTACGACCGAAACCACCACAGCCCCGGCTGCAACACCGCGAACTGACCGGCTCGAACTGGTCAAGGAAATGCCGCGGGGCAGCATAGGCGTTGTTCACCACGCCAGGAGCCCGCAACAGAACCGTTCTGTCGCGCTGAGGAAGTTTGAGGTTCCGGAGTGGCTGGATGATGCCAGCGACCTGATCAAAAAGATCGTGACGGAAGCCCGTGCCGCGAGCACGATTGAGCATCCTAACGTCGCCCGTCTTTACACCTGCGGTTATAAAGACTTTACCCTCTTCATGACCTCAGAGTTCATTGAGGGGCAGACGCTGCGCGAACTGATGTCCAAGCGGCAACCCGAGATGGGCGAAGTGCTGCAACTGGCAAAGCAGCTCTGTTTAGCCCTGGATGCTGCGCACAGCAAAGGCGTCTTCCATAATTTCCTGAATCCGTACAACATCAAAGTGCAGGCAGATGGCACATTGAAGGTGCTGGATTTCGGTTTGCTGCGCGATAAGAACCTGCTTTCGCAGAGTCCGGCAAAAAAGCTGGAGAACGAACCGTATCTTTCACCTGAACAGGTAAAGAACAAACCAACGGACCGCGCAGCCAACATTTTCAGCGCGGCAACCATACTCTACGAGATGTACACGGCGCGCAGCCCATTTCATGGCAGGCACCTGGGCGAAGTGGACCGCAGTATTACCGATATTGATCCTCACCCGATGAACATGGCGCACCCGCGCGTGCCGGAGGCGATCTCAAGGGTGATCCTGAAAGCGCTCTCCAAGAACCCGGCTGACAGGTACATTAGCGGACAGCAATTATTTTCTGCGTTGGAAGAAGCTGCAAAAGCTGAGCCTGTGGCCCGCGCCAATGCCACAGGAGCACATCCGGCATATCCTGCCGGTGCGAATCCTTCGGCCAGCCAGGCGATGAAGGCCATGCCATCACCTTCGGCCAGCCAGTCTTTCAAGGCCGTCTCTGCTGCGTCCCCCAGTCCGGCGGCAACCCCGCCATCTCCTGGGACAACGCGAGTCGCCACCACCCAAACCACCGCAAGAGTTCAAGGCACGCCAGCAAATAACTATTGGAAACTGGTGGGAGGCGTGGTTGGTGGTCTTTGTCTGATCGTCGGGTTGGCCATGATTTTCCGGCGTCCGCCGGCTGAGGTTCCGAGTGACAATGCCAATGCCAACGCCAACGTAGGTGCCAGTGCAAGCGCCAGTGCCAGTGCCAGTGTGCCTTCGGCTCCCCAGCCAGATGCCAGTGCTGATGCGCCGGTCAGTGAAGAGGTGGAGACGCCCACGGCTACCCGTTCAAGTTCCACGCGGACGAGAAGAGCGGCAAGGTCAGTTGCAGTACAACCAGCAGCGCCAGCCGTCAGTGAAGGACAGTTGATTGTCTCCTCTGTACCGATGGGGGCCAGTGTGGAGATAGAAGGCCATCCCGGACAATCCTGGAAGGCCCCGCTAACGATTCCATCACTTGCTGCGGGCACCTACAAGGTGACGTTCAGCATGCTGGGCTATGGCACTGAGACACGTACCGTACAGGTGCTTGCAGGCTCCAGAATACCGCTGGATGTCCGCTTGAAAGCCGTAAAGGGTTTCATCACCATTGCAGGTTCGCCTGCGGGGGCGCAGGTGTTTATCAATGGCAAGGATACAGGCAAGGTCACTCCGGTCGAGTTCATGGTTGAACCGGGAGTCCAGAGCGTGGTCCTGCGCAAAAGCGGATATCTTGAGTCCAGCACGGAGCTTAAGCTGGTCGCCGGCCAATCAGTGAGTTATTCTCCCAGTCTGATGGTGGCTGGCCGCACTGACAACATCAAGCTGGTAAGTGGCGGCATTGGAAAAGTTTTTGGCGGTGGCGGCTCGGCTCAGGGTGCTGCCCGCATTGAAATCAAATCTGAACCCAAAGGCGCGCAGGTCATTATTAACGGCACGGCTCTGCAAAAGACCACTCCGGTGGAAATACAGGTTGAGGCCGGGAACTATGACATCACAATCCAGAAGGACGGTTATCAACCTGTCCATGAAAATGCCATTGTAGGAATTGAAGACCGGGTCAAGATCAGCCGGGTCCTTTCCCGTTAGACAAATTTTCATTACGCCAAAACGCGGGCGGCAAGGGCCCGTCCGCCTTTTTTTGCTTCTCTCTGCTCAAGAGCCGCACTCAGAGGGTTTTCCGGCTAAAATAGAAGCTACACCACTCCTGCGAAAGCACTGAGCCAAAAAGAGACTGATTTGAATTCCAAGATCCGTAATATCGCGATTATTGCCCACGTTGACCACGGTAAAACCACGCTTGTGGATGCCATGTTGCGCCAAAGCGGCGCGTTTCGCGCCAATGAGTCCGTCATGGAGCGCGTCATGGATTCCAACGAGCTGGAGCGTGAGCGCGGCATTACGATTTTGGCCAAAAATACGGCCATCTGGTACCACGAGGTGAAGATCAACATTGTAGACACCCCCGGCCATAGCGATTTTGGCGGGGAAGTGGAGCGCGCCCTGAAAATGGTGGATGGCGTGATGCTGCTGGTGGACGCCAGCGAAGGGCCGCTGCCCCAGACGCGCTACGTTCTCAGTAAAGCTCTGGAAGCGGGGCTGCCGCCGGTGGTGGTCATCAACAAGATTGACCGCCCCGACGCGCGTGCGCAGGAAGTGCTGAACGAACTGTATGACCTGTTCATTGACCTGGACGCGCGCGAAGACCAGCTTGACTTTCCCGTGCTCTATACCAATGCGAAGGCCGGTACGGCCTCCACCAGCACTGACGTGCCGGGAGAGGACCTGCGCCCGCTGTTTGACGCGATCCTGGCCAATACGCCGCCACCCTCCGGCGATGCCGCTAACCCGCTGCAGATCCTGGTGGCAAACCTGGATTACAGCGACTATCTGGGACGCTTGGCCATTGCCCGCGTCTTCAACGGACAGCTGCGCAACGGAGAAGATGTCGGCATTGCCAAGCTGGATGGCTCGCTGCAAAAGATCAAGATCACTAAGCTGTTCTCCTTCAGCGGGCTCAAGCGCGTAGACATAGAGCAGACGGATCTGGGCGACATTGTCGCGATCGCCGGAGTTGAAAACATTGGCATTGGCGAGACCATCACCAACATCGAAAACCCGGCCCCGCTGCCGCATATTGTGATTGATGAGCCCACCATTGCCATGCAATTTGTGGTGAACACATCGCCCTTCGCGGGCCGTGAAGGCACCTACGTTACGTCGCGCAACCTGCGCGAGCGGCTGCAAAAAGAGCTTCTGACGAACGTATCCCTTCGCGTGGAAGAGATGGGAAGCACGGACACATTTAAAGTCCTGGGCCGCGGAGAACTGCAACTTTCCATTCTGATTGAGACGATGCGGCGTGAAGGCTACGAGCTGATGGTGGGCAAACCGGAGATCGTGACCAAACGCATTGACGGCAAGTTGATGGAGCCGCAGGAAAAACTTACAGTCGATATCCCGGACGCATTTGTCGGCGTGGTGATCGAGAAGATCGGCCAGCGTAAGGGACAAATGGTCAAGATGCACAACCATGGCTCTGGCCGCGTGCGCATGGAGTTCACCATCCCCAGCCGGGGCATGATCGGCCTGCGCTCTGAGATGCTCACCGATACGCGCGGCACCATCATCATGAACTCGCTCTTTGGCGGATACACCGAATGGCTGGGCGAAATACCCCACCGCATGACGGGAGCCCTGGTGGCGGACCGCAACGGCACCTCAACGGCTTATGCGCTGTGGAGTCTGCAGGAGCGCGGCGTGCTCTTTGTGGGGCCGGGCGTGGAGCTTTATGAAGGCATGCTGATTGGGGAAAATGCCCGCGACACCGATCTGGACGTAAATGCAGTCCGCGAAAAGAAGCTCACCAACATGCGCGCTTCCACTGCGGATGAAGCGATCCGGCTGGTGCCGTTCCAGAACCTGACGCTGGAGCAGGCAATTGAGTTTGTGGCGGATGACGAGATGGTGGAGGTCACGCCAAAATCTCTACGGCTGCGAAAGAAGATTCTCCAGTCCAACCGGCGTCCGAAGAAAACGTCGATGCCGGCCAACGCAGATGTGCTCTCTTAAGCTTCTCTGGAGTCCCGGGCATAGCTTTATTACTGCGGGCCATCGCCTTTCATAAGCGCATCCGGGATTGCCTATTGATTTCGCGTTTTTCGCGTTGATTCGCCGTTGACGTCTTCTTTGATCCGCATTCATCTGCCCAGATCTGCGATGAGCGTACACCAATTCAGGAATAGGCCGTAGACCGTATCCTGCGGCTGTTTATCAATTTCCCAAAGCAAAAATTGCATGCAGGCGAACTCGCAGGAAGGATGGCGGGCTCGCCTGCTGCCTGAAGAGCCGGCCAGCCAAATCACCAGACATTGGATCGGCGATTCGGCCAGCCCATCTCTTCAGCTTCGCGGGACGCGAACTTTTATACAGCGTTAGCCAGGGCACGGGTCCTGGTGTTGCGGATGACCTGGCTGGAAAAACGCTCCATTTCTTCCAGTTGCGGACTGAACTGCAACAAAAACAGATCAACGCCGGCATCTTCAAATTCTGCAATGCGCTCGGCCACTTGCTCCGGGGTGCCGACCAGGCCGGAACGCAGGCCGCGATTGGAAACCGAATAATCTTCCAAGGAAACGCGCTGGTCCAGTTGAGTGTTGGCGAGCCATTGCTGATAGTTCTGGTATCCGGCAGCGTTCTGGTTCACGTCCGTGATGCGGCGCAATTCTTCCTGCGCTTCGCGCTCAGTGTCTCGGACAATGGCATACGCTGCTACGCCAAACTGCATCGGCGGGCGGCCCCATCTTTCACGGCGCGCGGAGAGGTCGCGGATCTTCTCGCGGATTTTTTGCGGGGGATCGCCATGCATCACGTAGGCATCGCATTTCTGGGAGATCAGGTTCTTGGCCGTCTCCGATTCGCCGCCCGCATAGATCACGGGACGAGGACGTGAGACCGGTTTCGGCTGCAATACCAGGTCCTGGACCCTGTAATACTTTCCTTCATAGTCGATGTGGTCATGTTTCCAGGCGCTATCCACCACATCCAGCCACTCGGAGGTCCGGGCATAACGGTCATCATGCTGATCAAATTGCACGCCATATTTGCGCGCTTCTTCCGCCCACCAGGACGAGACTACATTGAGTGAGACGCGGCCGTTGCTGATGTGATCAATGTTTGCAGCCTGTTTGGCCAGCAGCGCAGGATTATGAAAAGTGGGCCGCACCGCCACCATGAGCTCCAGGCGATGCGTGACTGCCGCCAGGGCCGCAGCTGTGGACCAGGCATCCAACGATGGCTCTTCCGGGCCTTTGATGTCATTGAGGTTGAGTTCGGCGATCAGCGTCAGGTCAAAGCCAATCTCTTCGCTGCGTCGCGCCAGACGGCTGACATATGACCAGGTCGGTTCCATGCGCTCGTCTTCCACATTGCGTAACCATCCGCCGAAAACAGGAAGCCAATATCCGTATCGCATCACGCGGCCTCCTTTTCCAGAAAGTCAACCAACCGCACAAAGGGATCAAAGCCCACAACCTTAGGGCCGTCCGCAACAAAATTGGAAAGAGCGTTGATGTCGTAGAAATAGAGCTTGCCGTCGCGGTCGTCGATAATGTATTCGACTCCGCCTACTTCAATGTGGGCTTCCTGCATAATGCGCTCCACGGACTTGATGATGTCATCCGAGGGTGTAAAGCCTTCCACGCGCAATCCGGTTTTGGGAGCATCCACCGGGCAGGCCGCCCGCGCCAACTCCTGGCCGCCCGTGGTTTTGCAGATATCCGCCGGGCAAAGATCAAATGTTTCTCCGGTGAGGTGTACCTTGATGCCGTAAAGGAATTTTGTGCCCACCACTTCCACTCTTACAATGTGTCCGCCGCGCGCGGGAATAAATTCCTGTACCAGCGCCGTTGAATCCAGGCCCAGATCAAGTGTGCCGGCCTGGGCTGCGGCTTCCAGTTCTTCACGGGTATTGAACCGAATCACACCGGCGCCGCTGCCGCCGATATTCGGCTTGACCACAATCGGGAAGCGCAAGCCGTCCGATGCGGACACAGCGTCTGCCTGGTTATTGATCACGCGGCTTTTGGGATAGGGAAGTCCCAGCGATTCCAGCAGGGAAAGTTGCAGCGCCTTGGACGTTTCATAACGAAAGGCCTTCTGCCCATTGACGATGCGTTTCCCTCGTTGCTCCAGATGGTCAAGATAATAGAGCGTGTAGAAGATGGCCTGGCCATGGCCCCGACGGTACGCCGACGGGCTCATGCGATTGAAGACCAGGGAGTATCCGCCTTCTCCGTTCAACTGGGCAGGATTGAAGTGGTGCTGCGCGGCATCAATGCGGACGAAAGGCACTCCGCGTTTCTCCAATTCCTTGAAAAGGGGCACAAACCAGTGTGGATGCTCATAGTAAATTGCAATTGGCTGTTTCAACTTGTTTGGCATTCCTTCCTTCTTTCCGCGGAGCTGACTGGTCCCGTGAGCAGCCTGAAAAGCAAAAGGGCCGCTCGTTGTGAGCGGCCCCGGCGTTGAATCTGAGTTTGAATCTAAGAAAAATTGCTCAGCACCGGCCGCTCGCGTGTACACGTACACATACAGCAACACATGGCCATGTTGCGGGCGAACGCCGGATTGATCAATAAACTCTTCATGTAAGACTTTTAGATGCTACACGCAGCCTGGTGCAACCGTCAACAACTACTTCAATCTCAAAATAGCTGGCCCCATAGGTTAAGACTATGGGGCCGGTTCTGCGAGGAAAATTACCTTTAAGCCTTTATCCTGCAACAGCTTCAAGCTGTGCCTGATCAACATCAAAGTTTGAGTATACGTTCTGCACGTCGTCAGAGTCTTCAATGGCTTCCAGAAGACGGATCATCTGATTGGCCGCTGCGCCTTCCAGCTTAATGTAGTTCTGCGGCACCATGCCCAATGCCGAGTGGACTACCTCGTATCCGGCTTTCTTGACGGCTTCAAGGACAGCTTCATAGGCATTCGGAGCAGTGAGGATTTCCCAGTTATCGCCGTCATCGTTCAGATCGTCCCCGCCGGATTCCAGCACGATGTTCATAAGATCGTCCTCTTTGGCTGCCGATTTTGGCACCGCGATCTGGCCTTTCTTGTGGAACATCCATGCAACAGAGCCGGCTTCACCCAGGTTGCCGCCATTTTTGGTAAATGTATGGCGAATCTCGCTGACGGTGCGGTTGCGATTGTCAGTGGTTACATCCACCAGCAGCGCAACGCCGCCCGGGCCATAACCTTCGAAGGTAATTTCTTCATAGTTGACGCCTTCCAGTTCGCCGGTACCGCGCTGAATTGCGCGTTTGATGTTGTCAGCGGGCATATTTTCCGCCTTAGCAGCGGCCACGGCTGTACGCAGGCGTGGATTGCCTTCAGGATCGCCTCCGCCGCTTTTGGCGGCCATGGTGATTTCCTTAATCAGGCGGGTAAAGATCTTGCCGCGCTTGGCGTCCAGTGCGCCCTTCTTGTGCTTAATTGTGGCCCATTTTGAGTGGCCGGACATACGGATAACCTCAAGGATTCAAAGATTTAATAGCCGATAAGGAATTACGGCAGACGCTAACAAGCGTAAGAAAACAAAGTAAATTATAACACGTTGGCGTGTCGATGAAACTCGAAGAATGCGAGCGGTGATGTCAGCAACGCCCGTGCAGACACGGTATTTACTGCCAGGCGCTTTTTCCCGTCTCCACGCCTTGGCGTAAACAACGGGGCGGCCCTCCGGCAATTCAGCGATAAAACATTAACGCAGACTTCTCTTTCTTGGCCCTCTTCATTTCCCACGCAGGGCGCAGTTCCGTGAACACATGCCACCCGCTAATTAGAACTGGTTAATTCTTTCATGTTATTGTGGCGCGCGCGTCCGTTTCATACATTCATCGCGTCACGATTTGTTACCTGCGCTGGCTTGCAAGCTGCGCCGTTCCCTCTCAGTACACGCAATCACATCGTTCTTCAAGAATTTGTGGAGGAAAAGCCATGAGCATGACTTCAATACGAAGATGGGGCCTGACGTTCTCTTTGTCCTTTCTCCTATGCTTGGCCGCACAGTTGATTTTTTCAGGCAAAGCGATAGCCAGAGACAACGAAAAGCCGGCCATCTGGACGAAACAATCCGTACACATCAAGCGGTTTGCAACTCCTCCGGCCATCGACGGTAAGCTAGGGCCGGAATGGGCTGATGCACAGGTTCCAGCAGAGTTCTTTGAAGTAGAGCCGCTGGGCAACGCTGCCCCGCCGGTAAAGACTGTGGCCTACCTGGGATATGACTCGGACAATCTGTACTTCGCCTTTCGGTGCTTTGATCCCACCCCCGGCGCAATCAGGGCCAATCTCACGGAACGCGACAAGCTTCTCTTTGATGATTACGCCGGGATTTATGTCGACACGTTCGGCGATGGCCGGCACGCGTATGAATTTACGGTAAACCCTCGCGGCGTGCAGATGGACGCAGTTCGGACAGAAGGGCAGAATGACGACATCACGTGGGACGGTAAGTGGACCAGCGCCGGCCGCGTCACCGAAGACGGATACATTATTCAAGCCAGCATACCGCTGACGAACATGCTGTATGCCGCAAGGCCGGTACAGGACTGGAAATTCATGTTGATCCGTATGTGGCCCAGGGAACGAGGCAGGGTAGAAATAATCAATTTCAAGATGGACTACAGGAATCCATGCCTGATCTGTCAGTTTCAAGCTCTTGAAGGAATGGAAAATATTCGCGGTTCTGAACATGCGTCTCTTGACAATTTTTCTATTCAATCCTCTTTGACCTTTCATCGCACAGACCGGCCATTACAACTGCAAAACCATACAAACATCGGAGCAGACCCGGACGTCTTCCTTAAATGGGGGCCGTCTCCCAGGACTACGATTGAATTCACGGCAAACCCTGACTTCAGCCAGGTTGAAGCCGATGTGAACCAGTTGGCCATCAATAACCGTTTTGTTCTGTTCTTTCCGGAGCGGCGTCCATTCTTCCAGGACACCAATGACACATTCCATGCGCCGGGCATGCCCAGCGGCTTTGCATTTGACGGGCCGGCGGGGATTGCCGGTGGCAGCAGTGGCCAGCCGCTGAACTTGTTTTATAGCCGCTCCATCGCCAAGCCGTTGGCGGCAGCGAAGGCAACACAACAATTTGGAAATGGCCAATTGTCGGTACTGTGGGCGACGGACGAGCTCCCCACCATCGTTGTGCCCAATGCGAACGGTTCTTCTGTTTTCCAGTTGCCCGGAGAGAGCGTTGATACTGTAGCGCGTTACAGCCTGAACTTCCTGAAAAATTCAACACTGGGTTTTTCCCTCGCAGATATGCAATCCGGCGGCGGACACAGCATGGTTGCCTCCACTGACGTTTTGCTGCGCCCCTTTTCTCATCTCGATATCACCGGACAATATGCACACTCCGATGCGGACGCGCTGGGCTCGCCTGAGCTGCTGGCTGCGCTTGCCGGACGCGGCGTTACCGGCGATGCCTTCAATATTCAGGCTGACACACGTGGCGGCTTCTATGATTTCCAGGCCGGATATTCCGATATAGGGCGCGACTTCCGGTCAGACCTTGGCTTTGTGCAGCAGACCGACCTTCGCACAGTGGATACTTCCGGCACTGTGCAGTGGATACCGGAGAGCAATCCCGCCATCGTGCGCCTGGGGCCTGCGTTCCGCTTTGTCAATTCTTATAACCACAATGGAATCCTGATGGAACGAACGTTCCTGCCCGGAATCATGGGCGTGACGCGGGGCCAGATCGATGTTCGCCTGCATGGCGCTTTCAGTACCGAGACGATTAGCGGTGTTCATTTTGACGACCAGAAAAGGATCATCGGAGAATTGCAGGCTCGTCCCTGTAAATGGCTTCTTCCTTTGAATGCCACGTTTATTGTTGGCGATCTGGTTGACCTGGTGAACGTGCGGCGTGGGCGCGGTTATTCTCTGGGATTTGGCGGTGTTGTGCGGCCCACATCGCAGCTCTCATTCACCATTGACACATCGCATGAGAGGCTGGAACGCAAAGACAACGGCCTTGAGGTCTACCATGCGCAGATTGGGCGAGTGAACACCCAGTATTATTTTTCACGAAAAGTTGATATTACCTCGATTTTGCAATACAGCTACGTGATCCGCGATCCGCACCAGTATGTGATTCCGGTGCTCCGCAGCAACCATGCGCTGAATTCGTTCTTTCTTTTTACCTACAGATTTAAGCCGCAGTTCTCATTCATTCTCGGCTACAACGATTCATTTGTAGGTCCTAAGGCGGCGCGCTTCTTTGATGCAACGCACCCAATCGACGACCCTAACCATCCGCAGAATGCAGCATCGTGTACCACCGATGCTTCGGTTGGCCCAGCTGGCTTCCAGGGCAGTCCCACGGGACTGGCGGGACAAAGTTTGACGTCACGATGCCGCACGGTCTTTGTAAAGCTTGGTTACACGTTTCATCTTTAAATCAGGATTTGCCGGTAGCGGCGCATGAATAGGGTGAAGCGCGCTGGCCGCGGTAGACACAGCGAGAACCATCGGAGACAAAACTAAAAATTTAAGATTTGGAGGATTAGGTGGCAATGTCACGTACGAATGTAAGTTTATGGACCAGTCGGGTATGCAAGTTGCAATCTGCTGTTTTTGTCTGCCTGCTGCTGGCAGGATGCGGAAAAAACGGTAATGGCGGCGCCATCAATATCGGCTCGAACACTGGGAATGGCTCGGTTACAAATGCAGTAGTGGCTTGGAACAATATGAATCTGACTGCGGTCAGGACATTGCAGCAGTGCCGGCCTGGCTTCACCAATCCCGCCAAGTGCGTTAAGCCTTTTCCCACGGTAATTTCCAGAACATTGGCCATTACGCAAACCTGTGTATTTGACGCTTGGGCGGCTTTTGATGACAAAGCCAACGCTACAGTTCTGGGTGGCACATTGCGGCGTCCGCCGGGCGAGCGCACTGACGACAATAAGACCAAGGCCATCAGCTTTGCCGCCTACCGGTGCCTGGCCGATCTCTTTCCTGACCAGCTATTCAGATTCAGGAGTGAAATGTTGACGCTGGGTTTTGATCCTGACGATAACAGCAACGATCCCACAACTCCCAGCGGGATAGGGAACCTGGCGGCTGCGTCTGTATTGGCATTCCGCCATCACGACGGCTCAAATCAATTGGGCGACCTGCATCCCGGGATTTACACCGATTCCAGTGGTTACGCGCCACTCAATGATCCAGACCACATTAACAATCCTGACCACTGGCAGCCTCTTCATATTCCGGACGGGCAGGGCGGATTCTTGGAGCCAGCTGTTACGGCCTTCAATACTCCATTTTGGGGACGTGTCACTCCGTTCGCAATGACCAGCGGTTCGCAATTTCGGCCTGGTCCGCCACCTTCATTCTTCTCCACTCCAGATGCGTACAAGGCAGAGGTCAATGAATTGTTGACGATCAGTGCAGGCTTGACCGATCAGCAAAAAGTCATGGCGGAATACTGGGCGGATGGTCCTGCGTCAGAAACCCCGCCCGGCCATTGGTTCCTGTTTGCGCAGTTCGTTTCTTCCCGCGATCACCATACGCTGGATGACGACGTGAAGATGTTTTTTGCGTTGGGCAATGCTGTTTTTGACGCCGGCATTGCCGCATGGGACGCCAAACGCTTTTATGATTCCGTACGGCCCATTACCGCCACGCACTTCCTGTTCGCAGGCCAGCAGATACAGGCGTGGGCCGGTCCGGGCCTGGGAACGAGAATGATTGACGGCGCAACCTGGCTGCCCTACCAGCGCAATATCGTTATCACGCCCAACTTTCCTGAATATGTTTCAGGACATAGCACGTTCAGCGCTGCGGCGGCGCAGGTACTGTTCCGGTTTACCGGCAGTGACAACTTTGGTGATTCAACTAAGGTGCTAAAAGGAAATTCAAACATCGAACCCGGCATAACTCCTTCCCAGGACATCCTGCTCTCCTGGCCTACGTTTTCCAGCGCTGCCGACGAGGCCGCACTTTCCCGGCGTTTCGGAGGCATTCACTTTGCACCGGGTGATCTGGCGGGAAGGACTATGGGCCGGCAGGTAGGTGAGCAAGCGTGGAACAAGGCGCTGACGTTTATCAACGGACTTTAGACTGCTGGGGTAAATACGTCATGGCGTGTTCTGGACCGCATGTTTGTTTCGAAACGCATAAATCACTGCCAGAAGGGGAGGCGCAAGCAGCACTCCCCAGAACGGAATGATGATGCCCAGGATGATGGGCGCGATCAATGCTACCCAGAACGGCACCTTGGCTGTGCGCTTCATCAGATAGGGCTGAAGGAAAAGGCCGTCGACGATCATAATCACCGCGAACAGGATCAACACATAGAAAAAACGTATGTGGTCATGGCTCAATGCGCCAACCAGCGCCGGCCCGATGAGTGAGATCATGATCCCGAAATTGGGAATGAACTGGAGCATACCGGCAAGAACCGCCCACAGTGGGGCCCAGCGAATCCCAATCATTAGCAGGCCGGCCAGCCAGAGAAGGGCCACGGCCAGAGAGTCATAGCATTGCGCGATAAACCAGTTCTTGAGCGCTGTGCCGGTGGTCCGCGCATGGGAACGCCAGTCCATCTATCATTTCAGTTTACTATGTGTTGGGAGTGGTCGCCCCATAGGTATCTTTACACTTTTGGACGGCGGGAGGCTCAGACATGCGGCTTTCTCTCGGCCATTGTGTTGAGTATTTTGTCGCGCTTGGAGCAACCCCTTCACTACGGTGCTTTTTGCGGCGTTCCCTGTAGTTTCCCCCTCGTCTTCATTAGCGTTGGGAGCAGTGCTAGTCTAGCCGCCGACGCATCAAGACGAACATGAAAGGCTGAATGCTGACCACTGATTGCTGAGTGCTCCCGCCTGCTTACGTTATTGTTAAAATAAAGCTATGAAATTTGGCGTCATTATTTTCCCCGGCTCCAATTGCGATCAGGATAGTTATAACGCTGCCATAGCCGCCACCGGCCAACAGGCCACTATGCTGTGGCATGAGTCGCACAATCTGGAGAAATGTGACGCCATCATTGTTCCCGGCGGCTTTGCCTATGGCGACTATCTGCGCACCGGCGCTATTGCAAAATTTGCGCCCATCATGCAGGAAGTTGCCCGGTTCGCGGCCTCCGGCGGCCTGGTGATTGGAATCTGCAATGGCTTCCAGATCTTGTGTGAAGCCGGATTGCTTCCCGGCGCGCTCATGCGCAATGCGGGACTGAAATACATTTGTAAATTTGTTGATCTGCGGGTGGAAAACGCGGACACGCCATTCACCAACGCCTGCAAGCAGGGCGAGGTGCTGAGAATTCCCATCGGACACATGGAAGGCAACTATTATTGCGATCCTGAGACGCTGGAAACCCTGAAGCGCCAGAACCGGATCGTCTTTCGCTACGCAACACCAGAATGCCGCATCACACCTGAAGCCAATCCCAACGGTTCTCTCGACAACATTGCTGGAATCTGCAATGAAGGGCGCAACGTTCTGGGCATGATGCCGCATCCTGACCGATGCAGTGAAGCTTTACTTGGGTCTTCCGATGGCGCGAAGATCTTCCGTTCCATGACCATGTCTCCCGTTCCGCGTTAGCCCCCTAGCCCTCCTCCGGGCTGCTCCTCGCATCTATTGGGTGAAGAGAACTTCCCCTGGTTCTACTGATGGAGGAGAATTTTTATGCGTGTAAAAACTATTGTGGCAACCCTGGCTTCACTCCTGCTTGCATTCGCAATTGGCTGCAGCACTGATAAAGCCAGCACCCCCGACGTCAAGGACCAGGTGGCAAAAGCTCTGGACAACGCCGGCTATAAAGACGTGAAAGTTGACGTGAACAACGATAAGCAGTTAGTAAACCTGACCGGAGAGGTCAAAACCCAGGAAGACAAAGATCATGCCGCGGAGCTGGCCAAGAGCGCGGCTGGCGGATACGTGATATCGAACGAAATCGGCGTGCGGCCAGAGGGTGTGGAGGGCGCGGCGAAGAAGATTGACTCCAATCTGGATTCCGCTATTGAAAAGGACTTTAAAGCCGTCATCATCGCCAACCGGCTGGATAAACAGCATATCCGCTATGACGCCAAGAATGGAGTGCTTACCCTGAAAGGCGACGTTGACAGTCCAGAACTGCGGCAGCAAGCCGAGAAACTTGCCTCCAGCGTTCCGAATGTTCAGCAGGTTGTGAATGAGTTGGATGTGAAAGGCGGCAAGCGCCATAAAGCAGGTGCAGGGCTGTAAGCGATCAAGGTAAAGACTCACTCGTTAAAGGACGGCACAGGATGCCGTCCTAAATTTTTGCCCGTTTTAAAGCGGTTCCAGCGTTGGTGTGCCGCAGAGCAACACGTAAAAAACCTTCCACCACGGTGGCATAGAGTCATAGGGCAAACATACCTTTGAGAAAAGTCCTGGTTGGACTCGATAGATTCGCGTATTTCGTGTTGATTCGCGGCTAACTACCTCTCCTGATATGCGCTCATCTGCGAAATCTGCGGCGAAAAAGTACACCAACCCGGCAACCGCCGTAATATTCTGATGAGTCCAGCGCCCACCTTGTGTCCCTGCGCGCGCAACATGGCTGATCAGATTCCCTCGCCATCCGCTCCCGAGCCGGTCCAGGCTTCTTTATTGACTACGTAAGGCATCCTTGTCTTGTCGCCACCATAGTTTCCTTCCAATACATCAAGCAATCCTTGAATGCAGCGTCCGGCCATGCCTTTTTCCGGATCGAGGGAGAGCCGCGTAATCCGTCCAGCGCTGGCAAAGTGATGGAAAAGACGGCAGCGATCTTCCAGTTCAGGGTCAAGTAATGGCGAATCGCCGGCCAGCGGCTCCTGCTCAAACACATCCAGGGCAGCTCCGGCGATCCAGCGTTCTTTCAATGCTTTGGCAAGCGCCGCTTCATCCACTACCGGGCCGCGTGCGGCATTGATAAGGTAAGCATCTTTGCGCATCAGCCTGAGCGTACGTTCATTCATCAGGTGATGCGTGGGCGACTTTCCTGTACGCACCAGCGGAACATGCAGGCTGACGTAGTCGGACTGGCTGAGCGCTTCGTCCAGGCTGACATATTTGATCCAGTTGTTTTCTTTCACCATGCCCAGCTTGTAGCGCAGGTCCATAAGCTGCTGGACATCCGCCGCGAAGCGATGGTTCTGAAAGACCGGGTCGTAGCAAAGCACATTCATGTCAAAGCCAAGGCACTTCTTGATCAGCGCCAGCCCGATCCGGCCTGTGCCAATAATGGCGATGGTCTTGCCCGTGATCTCGTCTCCCAGAAAGGGAAGAAAAGGATGCCACGCGCCCCATTTCTGCGCCCGCACCAGCTTCTCGCTGTCCCACATGCGCCGGGACAGTGTGCCCATCATCAGGAAGGTGAATTCGGCGGTCGCGTCGTTAAGGACTTCCGGCGTGTTTGTGAATGGAACTTTATAGCGGTTGGCGTCGGCGCGATTGATATTGTCAAAGCCCACGGCGATCTGGGAGACAACTTTGAGCGTGCCTTTGCCGGCAGCAAATACCTCCTCATCGATCGGATCGCGCAGCGTAGTAATGAGTCCATCCACGCCGCTGCGGACTTTTTCCACGATCAGGCTTTTTGGAGGAGCTTCCGGGCCAGGATAAATCTCAAGCTCGTGGCCCTTTTCACGAAGCTTATTTTCGGCAGCGTCGCCAATGTGGCAGGTGGCATAAATACGAAACGTTTTATCAGACATGAGAAATTTTTGCCGCTGGCTTGCGCGGGACGAACACAGGTGATGACGAAGGGCCGGCGCGAACCAGCACGAATAACCTTAACGCACAAGAGAATCGCCCCAGGAAAAACGGGCGCGACTTGCTGATTGAGGACAAGCGTATGCTGACTACTCAATCAAGATTCGTGTGCATTCGTGCAAGGTTCGCGGCTACCCTGGACTGCGGTTACGCTTTGATACTTTTCTTGACCCAGCTTCCGATGCGTTTGAGGGCCTCATCCAGGTTTTCCATGGAGTTGGCGATGCTGAAGCGCAGATAGCCTTCACCAAATTGGCCGAATGCCGTTCCTGAAAGGCAAGCCACGCCAGCTTCATTCAGCAGCGCTTCCGCCAGCTTCTTAGAGGACCATCCGGTCTTTTTTACGTTGGGGAAAGCATAGAAAGCGCCATGCGGCAGCCGGCAACTGAAGCCGGGAATCTCATTGAGGCCGGCGATAAATTTGTCACGCCGGGCCTTGAACTGTGAGCACATATATTTGACTGACGCTTGATCGCCCTTGATCGCTTCCATGCCGGCCATCTGGGTAAAGGCGGCGCTGCAGGAGTTCACATTGGTCATCAGACGGCCAAAGTGAGCGGCCAGATCTTTGCGCATCACGCCATAACCCAGGCGCCATCCGGTCATAGCATAAGTTTTGGACCAGCCATCCAGCATGATGACGCGGTCTTTCCATCCTGGCAGTGACATCAACGAATGGTGGCGGCCTTCAAAGATCAGGCGGCTGTAGATTTCATCGGAGAGCACCATGATGTCGCGGTCGCCGATGGCCGCGGCAATGCCCTTGACGTCCTGCTCGGTGACCACGCTGCCTGTAGGATTGTGCGGCGAGTTCAGCACAATCAGCCTGGTGCGGTCGGTGATCCGGTCGGCCAGTTCATTGGGATCCAGGCGAAAATCTTTTTCCTCGCGCATTTGCAGAGGCACGGGCGTAGCGCCGGTGACATTGATCAACGATTCATAAATTGGGAAGCCGGGGTTGGGATAAATAACCTCATCGCCTTCTTCCACCAAGGCAGTAAAAGTGAAATAGATGGTTGGCTTGCCGCCCGGCACAATCACCACTTCATCTGCCGATACTTTTACGCCATGGGTCCGCGTGACTTCTACTGCCACGGCCTCACGCAGGGCCGGCATGCCCGCTGAAGGCGTGTAATGCGTATAGCCCTTGTGAATGGCATCAATGCCTGCGTCAATCACATTGGCGGGAGTGTCAAAATCCGGCTCGCCAATCTCCAGGTGGATCACGCTCTTTCCCTGGGCCTCCAGCGCGCGGGCTTTGGCAAGCGTTTCAAAAGCAGTTTCCGTTCCCAGGCGGGCCATACGTTTGGCCAGCCGCAGCTCTGTTGCAGTGGTAACTGTGCTCATTTTTTATGCCTTATGTTGGATTACTCGTTGACTGCTTGTTCCTGGCTTTGCGATCTCAAGACGTGCGCCACAGTGTAAGGCACACGCCGGGTAGGTTCCTGGAAGTTGCGCACTTGCAGATCGCCCAGCAGTCCCAGGGCCAGCATCTGTCCGCCAAAAACAATCAATACTGCGGCTGAAACCAGCAGAGGGCCGTGCGCTCCCATGACGCTTGTATGCCAGATAAGCTTGGAAAGCATCAGCCAGAACGCAACGCTTAACCCGCCCAGCAGGGAAAACATTCCCACGGTGCCAAACAGGTGGAGCGGCCGGTACATGTATTTCAGCAGGAAACGGATGGTGATCAGATCAAAGAAGACGCGGAAGGTGCGCGAGATGCCGTAATGTGAGTTGCCCTTGGGACGCACGATGTTCTTGATTGGAATCTCACATATTGACGCTCCATACCAGGACGCCAGAGCAGGAATAAAACGGTGCAACTCTCCATAGAGCGGAAGCTGCTGGATGATTTCGCGGCGATACGCTTTGTACGTGGTGCCGAAGTCATGGATCTTGACGCCGCTCAGCTTGGACATGGTCCAGTTGGCAATGCGGGAAGGCAGGCGGCGCATCACAAAGTTATCTACCCGCTCTTTGCGCCAGCCGCTGACCAGGTCGTAACCCTGTTCCAGCATCTCCAGAAATTTTGGAATATCGTCGGGATCGTGTTGCAGGTCGCCATCCATGGCGATCACAAACTCACCCTGAGAGTGGGCAAAGCCTGCGGCCAACGCCGAGGTTTGGCCGAAGTTACGCCGCAGCTTGACCACCACTACGCGGCTGTCAATGGTTACAATCTCGCGCAGCAGCTTGTATGTACGGTCCAGACTGCCGTCATCCACAAATACCAGTTCGAACGTTTCTCCCGTGGCTTCCATCACCGCTTTCAGGCGGTCATAAAGCGCGGTCACGCTCTCCTGCTCGTTATGAAACGGAACTACAATGGAATACTTCGGCATCCTTTAAAATTATACATCTGTTGTTCCAATTCTGCGTACCGGAAATTCATCGAAAAACCGCAATGTTCACTTGGGGTAACTGTGCCCGAAATGGCAAATGCCTTGTATTTGTTTTTAGCCCTTGTTTTACGCCTGGTTTTCAAACCTTGTGTTCAAATGAAGATAGGCTAGATGGAATGGATAGATAGAGTTACAGAGGCAAGCACCGCCTGTCTTGAAGCGAGAACATCCGGTCACAAGCCATGCTATGAGCATGCCAGCGCCTGATGTGATACCAAGCGGCCTAAAACCACCGTGTCTATAGTGTTGAGCGCTGTGAATCGTACCTGGCCCTGATCTTTACTGTTCGGTCCAGTTCGTCCCCAACTTCCAGCAACTTCAATTTCAAGTCTTTGTCCAGCGGTGTGGTCTGTAAATATTCATGGACCTGCTTTTGTGCCGCTGCGGATTGTTGTCCGCCAATGAAGGCATTGAGCCAGGCCAGCATAAAGAAGATCTTCCGTTCGCGCTTTACCTGGGGTAGTGCTGCCAGCGCCGGATTCAGAAAGGGCAGCGTCAGCTCAGACTGGTTCCAATAGTTGAAGCTGCCCAGGCTTTGCTCAATCCAGTCTTCCGGACGCGCCGGGTCATGCAGGTATTCGTCGAAGTACTGCTTCTTGGTGGCTTCATCCGCACGGGCCGCCATTGCCACATAGGCATATTTTTTGCCGTCGCCGGAGGGATCGCGCTTGGTCTCCGCTGCCAGCGTAGGTTCCGCGTCAGGATCATGCAATGCGATCAATGTAGTCACAATGTTCCAGCGATCCAGCGGGCGCAGCTCCACGCCCGGCACCTGCAACGCGCCACTGAGCACGGATTTGAGCCGGCTGCGCGCGAACTCAGTCTCTGCCACGTTGCGTAATGCGCGAAACCATGTGATGCGCATGTCCTGGTCAGGAGCATGAATCATCTGATCGGCGGCCAGGGCTTCCATTTTGGGCGCCAGTTGCGCGCGGACTTCCGGCGGCACATAGCGATGCATTGCTGTGATGGCGCGGCCAAGAACGCTTTGCGCCAGGGCTTCGTCCTTTTCATTCGGCAACAGGCGCAGTGCCAGGTCAATATATTCGCGAGGATCAAGCTGGGCTTCGCGCACGGAATCCCACAATGAGCCCCAGAGCAATGTGCGTTGAAAAACGTCTTTCATGCCGCCAAGCTGGGCCATCACCGCCTTGCGGCTCACAGGATCAAGCAGGAAGCGGCCATAAGCCTCATCTTGATAGTTAGCGAAGACGTAGCTTGGACACGGATGTTTATTATCCAGACCGAATCGAGTTGTTGCCGTCTGCCATTCAGCCCGCGCAGTGGTGTCACTCTCGCCATTGCTCATTACCACATTGGTAGCGATCGGCCAAAAACCGCCTCCGCCGAGCACGTCATGCTGTGTCAGCTTCACGCGAACCAGGCTCTCCCCGCCCTCACCGTCGCAGCTCCACTCCACATCCATCTGAGGCATGCCGCGTCTTTTGATATACGCTTCTGCCCAAGAGCTGAGAGATTTTTTCGATACACGCTCAAACGCCCGCACCAGATCGCTCCATTCCGCATTGGAATAGACATGTTCTTTTACGTAGAGACGCAGGCCGTCACGGAACTGGTCTTCGCCCAGCACGAATGCGAGCTGCTTGATGACGCTGGGCGCTTTTGAGTACACAATTGCGCCGTAGGCCGATTTGGCGTCTTTCAAGTTAGGGATGTCCTGGTAGATCGGCGTGGTGCCGGGCGTGGAGTCAATGGCGTAAGCGGCAGGCTTGATGGCCTGATAGAAACGCTTCCATACATTCTCATTCGGCTTGAGCGCGTTGAGCGCATGATACGCCATGTATTGCGCAAAGCCTTCTTTGAGCCAGAGATCGTCAAACCAGCGCATGGTCACCAGGTCACCGAACCACTGGTGCGTTAGCTCATGCAGCAGCAGAATGTCACGGTTGAGCCGGTCACTGTGCGTGGGCGCAGTGCGAAAAAGGACCGACTCTTCCCGCAGGAATGTCGCGCCAGCATGCTCCATGCCGCCGTAAGCAAAGCCGGGAATCATCACCATGTCGTACTTGGGGAAAGGGAAC
>DAHUXF010000059.1 GCA_027307295.1 Acidobacteriaceae bacterium | reverse complement strand
AGCCGGTGAGTCAATCTCATGATAGAACGCCCTGATTGAAGCAGGAGGTGACAGGGATCACATGACACGCATCAAGCACACCCACGTTGCGTGCTTTGTACCCCTTGCCCAGAAACTTACCCTGGCGAGTTTGAATAACCGGATTCCAGCGTTGCGGTTTTGGCTGGACGACGTGGCTACTTTGCCGGCGCCGTATAGTATCCCGCGCGATGACGCACCTGATACGGCCTGCCCTGCGCATCTTTCTTCATGAGTTCAACCTGGATACGACGGAAGGGAGAATCGGAAACTTTGCGGCTGGGATAAAAGCCCAGAAGATACTGTGTGCGCAGCTCATCGCTGATTTTCCGGAAAGCGTCGTCCAGTTGCTGCTCGCCTTCGGCATAGTAATATTTGCCGCCGGTATCTTTGGAAATCTGGATCAGCGCGTGTTCTCCGCCCAGATTGCGGCCTGCATCCGCTTCCACCGGCACCACAATAATGCTGTACACAATGGCCTCAGCCTGCTGGGCGCGGCGCAAGGCATTGTTGTAATCAGTTTTGCTCGTGGTATCGCCACCATCAGTAATCAGTACCAGCACTTTGCGGCCTTCCCGGTCCAGCAGCGCGTCAGAGCATAGAAAAATCGCGTCATAAATAGAGGTGCCAGGTCCAGTCCGCAGACTGTCAATGCCACGCTCAATCGTCCTCATATCTGAGGTGAAGCGGGTGATCTGGTCAATGTTCTCAGTCACCTCAAAAACAGAAAGATGGTCTTCCTTCCGCAAAATGGAGCGCACAAACCTGCGCGCTGATGCCACTTCCAGCTTGAAGTCGCGCATGGTGCTGGGGCTGGTATCAATGGCCAGCGCAATGCTCAGCGGGATAGCCGACTCTTTTTCAAATACTTTAATGGTTTGGGGAACGCCATCTTCCAAAAGCTGGAAATCGTCCCGGGTAAGATCGGCCACCGGGGCTCCGCGAGAGTCCGTGACCGTGGTAAAGACATTCACCAGCCGCACATTCACACGAAAGGTGGAGTCGTCCTTCTGGGATTGAGACCCCGGTGGCAGGCGGTCTCCCTGTTGCCGGTCCTGCGCCCCGGCGAAGGCACAGACCATGACAAGCAGGCACAGCAAGCTGGACCATGACGGCAAAGCGCGAGTGCTCATCATAAAGAAATGAATTAGAACGGGTATTCTGGACTCGTTAGATGCAAATGGACGCAAAGGGTTATTTGGTTGCGCGGATTTTTTCGGGAAATGGCTCACCATCGGCCCAGACCGCGCCGTCCTCAAAGTATTCTTTCTTCCAGATTGGTACCGTTGTCTTGAGCGTATCAATCAACCAGCGGCAGGCTTCAAAGGCCGCGGCACGATGCGCCGAGGCCACGCCAATCAGCACGCTGGTCTCGCCAATCTCCAGCCGGCCCAGACGATGGACCAGACAGACATCCCGAATCTTAAAACGCTCAAGCGATGCTTGAGATAATTTCTCCATCTCGTTCAATGCCATGGATTGATAGGCTTCGTATTCGAGATGCAGTGTACGCCGCCCGCGTGTGTTATTGCGCACTACGCCGTCAAAAAATATCACTGCCCCGTCTTCAGGATGTGCCAGCCGTTCTTTCATCTCATGCAGATGAATTGGCTCGCGGACAATAGAGCAATGCTGAGACCGCAGCTCCGTCCACTCCGATGTGCCGCCGCTCACGGGAGGTAAGAGTCCAATCTCATCGCCTTCCCGCAGCGCCGTTACAGCTTTGGCATATTCCTGATTCACAGAGCACGCAATGGAGGTGGTCAATCCCTGGAACTGGGGGTGCCGTGCTGAATAATACGCCAATACGTCAGAGAGTTTTGCCCCTGATCCAAACTCAAGCGAGTCTTCCTGCTTCCCTACAATGTCTTTGAGCTGCCCAAATAGCAGCACCCTCACTCTCATGGCAACAAGCATAGCGGAAAGACGCCCCGTCGCGCTCTACTAAGTTTTCTGCCAGCGTGAATGGCAGGATACACGTTTTCATACCGGGTGGAGCAAAAACTCTGGTTGTGGGACGAATGGCACCAATTCTTGTGAAACTTATGCGTCGCCGTGAACGTATCTGCACATAGCACAGTTTACGAACTCATCCGGAGTGGATCACGCAACCACTCCGGAATTTTTTGGCGTGAAATACACGAGTGTATCTATTACCTCATGCTGGACTTAAGGTAATGGCAGCCCCAGGCCCTGGGTAATTTGCCCTGCCGCCTTCCTGAAGCCTTGTGCATCAGAGGCAAAGGACACTTTGCCGCCTGAGTAAGCAGCCAGTCGCGAAAGCAGGTCCCGTTCCGTGGGGCCGGTTGCATCCATGCCGATAAGATCAATTCGCACGCCCGCGATCTGGCTGCGAAACATCAAGGAATCAGCGCTTGTCTGTGCGGCCCGTCCATCGGAAATCACCAGCAAAACCCGGTTCGGATTCTTGCCAATCCGCTTAAGATGGCCGGCGGCAAATGCAATGCCGGAAAGCAGCGCCTGTCCTGAGCGCGGATGAACCTGGCCCAAAGCCTCTTCCAGCAAGGCATCATCGGCGGTAAGGTCTTGTTCAAAATCCAACTGGTCGCTGAAGACCAGGATACAGGCTTCATCATTGGAGCGCATGTTGCGGACAATTTCCTTCAGGGTAGCAATGATGGCTGTGCCGCTGTGGCCCGTAAGGAGCGATGTCTCAATCAAAATCCCAAGGGACAGGGCCTGGGCCGGCGCGCCCAGCGGTCTTGTTCGCTCCGTGGGACGCACCGCAGGCGTGGAAGCTGCCATGGGCTCACGCAGAGTGTCCTCAAATCCGAAAGAAGGTTTGTCCTTGGCATGACGGGTCTGCTGAAGATCCTGCTATTGCCCGCGACGAGCCTGTGGCAGAGCGATCAGGTGCGGTTGAAGCGCGTTCGTTCGTTGGGACCCGCCCGGTATGAGCGACAGAGACGGACGTGCTGGCCATGGCGGCGGTACTGACCGGCGACGCCAGCGGAGGCGGTGCATTGTACGCAGCAGCGCTGGCAAGATACTGGTCCCATCCTGCATCTTTGCCACCTTGCTTACGGAACCTGTTACGGGCATATTGGGAAATCTGTTGACCGGCAGGCGTGCCTTCGGTCAGGTTCGCGGCACGCGCCAGATACCAATAGCCGCTATAGGGATCGGGATTCTTCCCATCCAGCAGCGCCATAGCCGTTGCATAAACCAGCGCCGGATTGTTGGGATCGGCGGCGACCGCCGGTTCCAGGCAGGCGCGGGCATTGGCATAATCTTTCAAAGCAAGATAGGCGAGGCCCGCTTCCCCGCCGAGCATTACCTTTACCTGTTGGCGCATCACCATAAAATTTCCCGGCATCATGCCTTCGGGCCGTGTGATCTGCTCCACCCGATTCACAGCCGCGGTCAAAACGGCTACATGATCCAGGACCGCCCGCCGGTCATCAGGCTGCTCCTGAACATTCAGGTTCAATACAGCAATGGCTATGGGGTTATCCGGAGATATGCGCAAAAGTTCCTGCGCCCGCTGCCCGCTTTGCGCCTGATGCCCTAAACGCAAATGGTCCCAGACAAGAAATTCCAGGGCGTCGGTTTTCAATCTGCTGCTTCCGGCCATTGCCAGATACCGTTCCATCGCGGTTATCCGGTCGGAGATTGTGGATTGCCTGATCGCATCAACATACGCCGTAAGACCGTTGCTTTGGCCGGACTGCGAATACGCGCATGCCGATAAAGCGTACAAGCACAGAACAATACATGCCGTGCAACGGAGAACATTCAGCCGCCATCGCGACGCGGCCAGCAACACTGGATTGCCGGAACCATGCGCAGAAGTTACGTTCTCCAACATTGGGCCCTCACAGTTGACCTGGCATTCTTCCATCTCAGATGCTCAAGGCAATGCTCCTGCTGGCCCAAAACTAACCATAAGTACGTTCAGGCACATCAAACTGGGAATGAAAAGGCGCACTTTGTAGGCAACTGAATAAAAAAGGCCCACGCTGAGAGCAAACAAGAATAAGGCAGGCAGAATATCTATTCTGTACTCAATGACTCAATTACCAGATTACCCAATTACCAATTCTCTTCACTCTAACCCGCCATACACCAACTTGCCGCCCAGGAACGTTGCTTCCACTTTCACATTCCTGATAGCCGCCGGAGGAATCTTGAAGATGTCATCTGAAAGCACGACGAAGTCAGCCAGCTTGCCCGGCGTGATGGACCCTTTGTCCTTCTCCTGAAACTCGGCGTAAGCCGATCCCATGGTGTAAGCCTCAATCGCTTCCGCTACAGTCAGTTTCTGTTCCGGCATCCAGCCATTCGGGTTCTTGCCGTCGAGCGTTGCGCGCGTTACCGCCGCGTATACACTCCACATGGGGCTTAACGGGGCCACGGACCAGTCGGTGCCGAAGGCCAGCCGCACGCCGTTCTCCAGAAAGGTGCGGAATGCGTAAGTACGTTTAATACGTTCCGGGCCAATCCGGCTCTCTGCCCAGCGTCCGTCATCAATGGCGTGATACGGCTGAACTGAAGCAATGACTCCCAAGCGCGCGTAGCGGGCAAAGTCTTTGGCGGCCATGTGCTGAGAATGTTCGATCCGCCAGCGGCGGTCGCGCTTGCCGTTGGTCTTCTCGATCTGGGTAAACATATCCAGCGTCATGGAAATGGCGCGGTCGCCAATGGCATGAATACACAGCTGCAGGCTGGCGGCGTCTGCGTTTCTGAGCCGCTGCTGCATGGCTGAGACAGGATGCATCTCGTCGCTCAGCAAGCCATGCGTGTTGGGCGCGTCTGTATAGGCGTCAAAAAAATACGCTGTCTCCGATCCCAGAGACCCATCGGCATACCCTTTTACGGCCCCCATACGCAGCAGAGGCGTGCCATACGCATGGCGGATACCGATCTTGGCCTGGTCTTTCCAATCTGTTTCCATCGGCGCAACGTAGATGCGGACCGTCAGTTCGCCTTTTTGCAGCAGATCGCTGTATGCCTTTACGTCGTCATACGATGGATTCATGTCCTGCACGCTGGTCACGCCAAGTGATGCGGCATGGTCCAGCGCCTGATGAATCGCGCGCATGCGGTGCGCCGGTGTCATGGGCGGCATGACCTTGTTCACAAGGTCCTGTGCTGCGTCGCGAAGCACGCCTGTAGGATTGCCCTGTGCATCGCGGACAATCTGTCCGCCAGCGGGATCGGCAGTCTTTGGGGTAATGCCCGCCAGCCGCAGCGTTACGGAGTTGGCCAGTGATTCATGCCCGTCATAGCGGTTCACCCATACCGGAGTCTCCGGCGTCACCGGATCAATCAATTCTTTGGTCGGCAAATTCGGTGGCGACCATTTCTGCTCGTCCCAATCACCGCCGGTGATCCATTCCCCTTTCGCAGTCGTTTTGACACGCTCGTCAATCTTCCGCGCAAATTCCTCCGGCGATGCAGCATCTTTTAACTGCACCGCTTGCAGATGGTCTCCGCCATCTGCAAAATGCACGTGAGCATCATTAAAGCCAGGCAGAAGCAGCTTGCCCTGCGCGTCCAGCACCTTGGTTTGCGGCCCATGCCATGCATCCACCTCCGCCGCGCTCCCAACGGCAACAATGCGTTCGCCCAGCACAGCCACGGCATCTGCGTGAGGACGCGTCTTGTCCACGGTCCAGATTTTTGCATTGGTAATAATCAGATCGGCTGCCGGCCTGGTCTGTGCGTGACCCGGCGCGTGAAAAGATGCCACCATAAGCAGAACCGCCGCAGCCTTCAACAATATCTGCATAGAGTTCCGCATGAGATTATCTCTCTCCCCACTTCAGTTTAGTGCGCAGCACATCAAAAAATGACCGTCCGGTCATCTTAAACAATCTCACCTGGAATGCTGATTTCCTGCACACAATCACGTCATTTTCGGTCAACGGGATTCCTTCCTGTCCATCGACTGTTAGAAAAGCCTGCTCGCGGGTGACAATGACTCGCGCTTCAATCACAGCGGTGTCCTGCACTACCAGGGGACGGTTTGTGAGCGCATGCGACGCAACCGGAGTAATAACAAATCCCGGAACATCCGGAGACAGGATGGGGCCGCCGGCGGCCAGCGAGTATGCAGTAGAGCCTGTTGGCGTGGAAATAATCAGGCCGTCCGCTTTATAGTTGGCCACAAACGCGCCATTCACCTTCAAGTCAAATTCCGTGATGCGCGCGACCGCGCTCTGGTTCATCACAATCTCATTCAGCGCATCATAATTGGCCACGCATTGCCCATGCCGCCGAATCTGGCAATGCAGCATAGGCCGCAGGCTCAACTCGCAGTGGCCCGCATCCACTTCAGTCAGAGCCTGCTCAATCTCTTCATGCCGCACTTCCGTAAGAAAGCCCAGCGATCCCAGATTCACGCCAAGAATAGGAATGCCGGCCTGCGCAACACAGCGTGCCGTGGAAAGCAACGTTCCATCGCCGCCCAGGACCACCACAAAATCCGGACGGGCCTCCACCAGCTCTTCTCTTTCCGTCGCTTCGCATTGCGGGCAGAATTCCCTACTCACGTGATCGCCCGTGACGGTATAACCGTGGCTGTACAACCATGCGCTGACCTGGCGCACAACCATGCCGATTTCCGGCTTTCCCTGTTTGGCAATGATCGACGCCTTCTTCATTAGAATTCCGTGTATAAAAGAAACTCGCGGTTCCCTTCCATTCCTAGTATTGGCGATTCCATCAATTCTAAGTTCTTGCCGCCCAGTTCTTCCACTTTCTGCCGCACTTTTAATGCGGCGTCCTGCTGGGCCTGCGCATTTCTTACGATTCCGCCTTTACCCACCAACTCGCGGCCAACCTCAAATTGCGGCTTGACCAAGACCACTGCCTGACGGCGTCCTTCTGTTTTCGGTCCAAAAGCTGCTGCAAGAACTGCCGGGAGCACGAGTGTAACAGAGATAAAAGAAACGTCGACCGCGATAAGACTTATCGGCACGCCTGTTCCCACCGGCTCCAGAATTTCTCTGCTGAGATACCGCGCGTTCGTCTTTTCCAGCAGCTTCACTCGCGGATCAGCGCGCAAACGAGCATGAATTTGTCCGTAACCTGTATCGACGGCGATCACCCTGGCAGCGCCATGCTGCAACATGCAATCCGTAAAACCGCCAGTGGATGCTCCAACGTCAAGACAGGTCCTTCCACTCAGGTCGATATTCCATTTCTGCAGTGCAGCTTCCAGTTTAAGACCGCCACGACCCACGTAGCGCAAGTCTTCTCCCAGAAGCCGTATCTGGGCTTCGGCATCCACAGTGGCACCGGCCTTTTCAATCTTCTGCTCATTCACCAGCACGCGTCCGGAGAGTACCATGGCCTGTGCACGCTCGCGAGAAGGCAACAGACCTCGCTCCACCAAAAGCTTGTCCAGGCGAACCTTCATATCCCTCAATTGTATGTTGCAGAGCGATCCCAAAATAAAAACCTGCTAATGAGCAGGCCTGAAACGAACAAACGAGCATAAAGAAGCAAACGTTTTCACATCACAAACTCACCGAGTCACTATATTCGCGCGAAAAAATTTACCGCCTTTTAACACTCGCACCTCAACATGTGCAAAGCGTGAGAACACTCAAGTTGCGCTAGGTTCTCTGCCTGCCTCGTGAGTTTTCCACATTGTTTTTCACCGAACTGTTGAAATCCGAGACGAATTAATGGTGACCAATTTGCCTTTGCAATATTAGTCGTCTCTCATAAAGGACATGATGCGTTAGAATGTTCTCCCGACCCCATGGCTGGCAAAACAAAAAACAAATCGACCGCTAAAGCAAAGCACGCTGCGCAACGCAAGAAATCCAAACCAGCAAAGAAAACCAATCCACGCAAACGGTCACGGCCTCGTTTGTCTGCGTCATCTGCCAAAGAAAAAACCGCAGAAGCATTGGCAGTCCTGGGCCCGGACAGGCTCAAAGACCTTTATTCCGTTATGGTGAAATGCCGCGCTCTGGCCGAAAATATCCAGAAAGCTCATAGCGCACCCGCCCGCGATATGAACTCAGAGATTGCCGGTCTGGAAGCAATGCTGGTGGGCGCAGGAGCACATCTCCAGGCACAGGATAACGTTGTGCTGGAGCATAATCGATTGATGGCTGGACTGGTCCGTGGCGCGCCGCTCCAGGAAATCTTCTCTAAGTTGAAAGCTTTCAGCAACAGAAACCGCAATGACGGCAAAAGAGAATCTATTTCTCAGGGGAAAGATGCCAGCGCTTCAAAAGTTACTGTCGACGCGCTGCTGGCACAGGCTGAAGAAGTGAAAAGCCAGCGAGGTATGACGGTGCTTTTCTGTACTGAACATCCTGTAACGCTTGCTGGCCAGGATGCTCTGGCGGTCGCCGCTGAGCGCAAGCTGCCGATTGTGTGTCTGGTAGAAAACAGGTCGGAATTGGAATCATCAGTTCCGCAGGCAGATGCCAGCGAACAGACTTTCTATCCTCGAATCGCCGTAGACGGCAACGATCTTGTCGCCATTTTTCGCGTGGCGCAGGAAGCAACACGTCGGGCGCGAGAAGGACACGGCCCGGCACTGATCGATTGCTTGTTTTCCAGTGCCATTCCGGTCGCTGTTGATCCAATTCTGTTTATGGAGCAGTACTTACAACAGAGAAAACTCTGGTCAGGCGCATGGGCCCGCAAAATCTCTGACGATTTCAAACGCGAGATGAAGGAAACTCTGGCCTCAACCCACGAACACTCCATGGCAGATAGCCATCTCGTCCGCGTTTACTCACTTGTCCGTTCACGGCCGTAACTGCCTGGTAACTCCTGAGCAGAAGACCTTTCATTCTTAGCCAGTCGTAACCTGGCAATATTTCGTCCGGGGTGGAAATTGCGCGGCGTTCGCGGCATACTATAAAGATGAATGCCAAACCTGCAGCGGCTTTTGAGCCAGACCACGATGAGATTTTTGAGTGGATTGAAGCCTTTGATGAAATCGTAGACCAGGAAGGTCCCGGACAGGGCACACGGCTACTCGATGCTCTTACCAAGCGCGCCCGCCAGCACGGCGTGGATGTGCCGGTCCAGTTAAACACTCCGTATGTGAACACCATTCCCGTGGAAGAAGAAGTTCCCTATCCCGGTGACCGCGCCATGGAGCGCCGTATCAAGAGCCTGATCCGCTGGAACGCGATGGCCATGGTGCATCGCCAGAACAAGAAAGATGCCGGCATCGGCGGACACATCTCCACTTACTCTTCCCTGGCCACCCTGCTGGAAGTTGGCTACAACCATTTCTTCCACGCCAACCACGGCGACGAACCCGGCGACTTTGTTTATTTCCAGGGCCACGCTTCACCTGGCGTCTATGGGCGCGGCTATCTCGAAGGCCGCATCAGCCAGGAGCAGGTAGAAAATTATCGCCATGAGTTACGCGACAAACCCGGCTTATCATCGTATCCGCATCCATGGCTCATGCCGGAATTCTGGCGTTTCCCTACGGTCTCCATGGGCCTGGGACCGCTGAATTCGATCTACCAGGCGCGTTTCATGCGCTATCTGGAAAATCGCGGGTTGATCAAGCCGACACCCCGCAAAGTCTGGGCCTTCATTGGCGATGGAGAAACCGACGAACCAGAAGTTCTGGGCGCGCAGCTCACGCTGGCATCACGTGAAAAGCTCGACAACCTGATTTTCGTGATCAATTGCAATCTGCAACGACTGGATGGCCCAGTGCGCGGCAACGGCAAGATCATTAATGAGCTGGAATCGGCTTTCCGCGGAACTGGCTGGAACGTGATTAAAGTAATTTGGGGCTCCGGCTGGGATGATCTGCTGGCCCGCGACCACTCCGGCATGTTGCTCAAGCGCATGGAAGAATGCGTGGACGGCGAATACCAGGCGTTCAAGGCCAAAGACGGCGCGTTTGTGCGGAAGGAATTTTTTGGTAAGTATCCAGAAACAGCGGCGTTGGTCGCTGATTGGACAGACGAAGAAATCTTCCGTCTGCAACGCGGCGGCCATGATCCCCAGAAGGTTTACAACGCCTACAAGCGAGCTGTGGAACATAAGGGCGGGCCAACCGTGATCCTGGCCAAAACCGTTAAAGGATACGGACTGGGTTCAGCCCAGGCCCGCAATGCCACTCACCAGGAAAAGAAGATGACCGACGAAGCGCTTACTGCTTTTCGGTCGCGTTTTGAAATTCCAATACCAGATAAAGCCGCCAAAGAAGGCCTGCCGTATCGTCCGCCAGAGGACAGCCCGGAAATTCAATATATGCAGGAGCGCCGCAAGGCCCTGGGCGGCTATATGCCCAAGCGCGATGCCCGGAGAGGTGTGCGCGGGTTCGAAGCGCCCTCACTCGAAACTTTCAAGGAATCCCTGGAAGGATCAAAAGGCCGCGCCGTTTCGACGACGATGGGCTTCGTGAGTATGCTGCGAAACCTGATGAAAGACCCGAAGGTCGGCAAGCTGGTAGTTCCCATCATCCCCGATGAAGCTCGCACGTTCGGCATGGAATCCATCATCCGGCAGGTTGGCATTTACGCCAGCCAGGGCCAGCTCTATAAGCCACACGATGTGGACATGCTGCTCTACTATCGCGAAGCCAAAGACGGCCAGATTCTGGAAGAAGGAATCACGGAAGCTGGATCGATGGCTTCCATGACTGCGGCTGGAACAGCGTACTCAAATTATCGCGTGCCCATGATTCCCTTCTTTACTTATTACTCAATGTTCGGCTTCCAGCGTGTGGGCGATCTCATCTGGGCCTTTGCCGATGCGCGTGGCAAAGGCTTTTTGATGGGCGGCACCGGCGGCCGCACCACGCTGGCTGGAGAAGGCTTGCAGCACCAGGACGGACACAGCACGCTGGTTTCTTCCACCGTCCCCACTTGCGCAACCTACGATCCGGCTTATGTGTATGAGATCGCCGTGAT
>DAHUXF010000599.1:1692-1967 GCA_027307295.1 Acidobacteriaceae bacterium | reverse complement strand
CACAGCTTCAGCGCGCGCGATTGCTGGGCATCCCGGTGATCGGCGAAGTGGAACTTGCGTTCCGTTTCCTGCAAGGCAAGGTGCTGGCCATCACCGGCTCCAATGGCAAAACCACTACCACAACGCTGGTGGGAGAAATCCTGGCCAAAGCCGGAAAGAAAACCATGGTGGGCGGCAACATCGGCACGCCGATCATCTCCCTGGCCACCCAGTCAACGCCTGAGAGCATGGTGGTGCTGGAGATTTCAAGTTTTCAGCTGGAGAGCATCCAACAG
>DAHUXF010000599.1:0-1674 GCA_027307295.1 Acidobacteriaceae bacterium | reverse complement strand
CCCCTGGATTGCCGCTATCCTCAACATAACTCCAGACCATCTGGACCGCCACCACACGTTTGAGGCATATGTGGAAGCCAAGGCGCGGATCTTTGAAAATCAACGTACTGGCGGGAACCAGCGCGCTGGCGCCGCCCCAGACTCTACTGATTATGCAGTGCTAAACGCCGACGATCCAACCTGCGTTGGGCTGGCAGACAAGATCAAAGTGCCTCTGCTGTGGTTCAGCCGCAAGCAGCGTGTTGAAAACGGAGCGTTCTTGCAGGGTGAAGACATTGGGTTTCGTCTGCATGGGCATGAACAGACGGTGCTCAGCCGGTCTGACATTCAGCTCAAAGGCGACCATAATCTGGAGAACGTGCTGGCAGCCGTCTGCATGACCATGATTGCCGGTTGTATGCCGGAACAGGTACGCCAGGCCGTCAAAGAATTCCGGGCCGTGGAGCACCGCCTGGAATTGGTTGCCACCGTCAACGGCGTAACCTTCTATAACGATTCCAAAGCCACCAACGTTGATGCAACTATCAAAGCTCTGGAATCTTTCCCGGGCAACATCCACGTGATTCTGGGAGGTAAATATAAAGGCAGCAGCTATGAAGTATTGGTCCCTCTGCTGCGTGAAAAAGTCAAAAGCACCTACCTGATTGGCGCTGCCGCGGACAAGATTGCCTCGCAGATAAAAAGCGCCACCACTCTGGTGCGCTCCGGCAGTTTGGAACGCGCCGTGCGGCAGGCCTTTGAGGCTGCCAGCCCCGGCGATATTGTTCTGCTTGCGCCTGCCTGCGCCAGCTTTGATCAGTTTGAAAGCTATGAGCATCGCGGACGCATCTTCAAAGAGGTGGTCCACTCCCTGGCCCCGGTCCCTACGGGAGACCGAAACTAGTGGCCAGAAGGGTCGGCATTGATAAATGGATGTTCGGCTCTACTGTATTGCTGGTGGTGCTGGGCATTCTGATGGTCTTCAGCGCGTCCGCCGTCATGGCCGGTGAACAGTTCGGTTCGCCTTACCATTTTCTTCTGCGTCAGCTTGCCTGGGCCATTGCCGGACTGGCCGCCATGGCCGCAGCCATGAATATCGACTACCGCCGCTGGAAAAAGCCCGCCATCGTTTTTACGTTGCTCGGCGTGACCACGCTGCTGCTGGTGGCCGTCTTTTTTCTGGACCGCTCCCACAACACACACCGCTGGATCAAGCTGGGCAGTCTTATGTCATTCCAGACTTCTGAGCTGGCCAAGCCGGCGCTCATCCTGTTCCTGTCTTTCTTCCTGGAAGCGCGCAGCAAGTCCCTGGATGACTGGCGGCACACGCTGCTGCCCGCCGTGGTTCCCGTCTTCCTTTTTGCCGCCCTGATTCTGAAGCAGCCTGACCTGGGCACGGCGCTGGTCTGCCTGGGCGTGGCCGCCGCGATTCTCTACGCCGCCGGATTGCGTTTCCGCTACTTTGCTCACGGACTCCTGCCGATTGTCCCGGTGCTTTGCTACATGCTGATCTTTGTGCCGTGGCGGCTGGCGCGCATGGTCGTCTTTTTTCATCCTGAGCGTGATCCGCAAGGCATCGGCATGATCGTTCATAGGAGGCGTCTTCCTTTCGGCTCCTTAGGTTTGACCGGCACGCAGGTGTCGCACTGACAATGCTTCCGAAGAAAGGTGTACGAAAAGATGCCGGTGGCATGC
>DAHUXF010000598.1 GCA_027307295.1 Acidobacteriaceae bacterium | reverse complement strand
GGCGGTTACGCGCGTCACATCACGCGGATCACTCAGCGAAATGCAGCCAACATGCGTCCCGCGAGTGGATTGCAGACACACCAGCACATGATTTCCTTTTTGCCAGTAGGGCGAAGGCTCATACTGGGTAGCGCTGGGGACCTGGCCGTATTTCGCCATTTGCTCAGGGCGCAAAATCACTGACGTTTGTCCCAGAGCATGGCCAATGGTGCAGGCTTCCACCAGATCATTGAACTTCCATACGCTGTTGCATTTATGTTCCAGAAGAGCGGCTGCTTCTCCATCGTATCCTTCATAAGCGGTAAGTTGAAGGTTCTTGCCGTCCGGGCTGATGATGATCGCCACCCGGTCAAAGGTGCTGGTTTCACGGATGGCGCAGGCAATCTCAGAGCAAACGGAGTTCACATCCACCCCGGTCAACAGCCGCGAAGTAATGCCGGCGAATTTTTGCAGTTGCTGGTTGGCGCTGCGTTCGCGGTAACGGGCCGACTTCAGGAAATTGGAATTCTCTTCCAGCAGCGTGAGAATCATGCCAAAGGCGACAAAATATTTCGGCGTGTTCCACAACTCAGGATTGATCTTTAAGGCCGGGTACGCGCTGTCCAGAAGCGAGCCGAGAGGGAATACAGCGCCCCATAGCAGAAATCCTCCGGAACTGGTGATCACCCCAGGCGACCAGCGGCGGTAATGCACCCAGTAAAGATACCCAGGCAGAGCGAACCCCAGGGTCAAAAGCGCCAGGAAACCAAAATCAAAATTGTTGTGCCAGGCGCGGAGGATGGCCACTGTGCCGGTAATCATGACAACCGGCGCCCAGTAGAGGAAGTTGACGGTCAACTTGCGCCGAAGCATCACAAATAAGGGAGCGACATAGGCAAGAACGGCCAGGCAGGCTATATAAATAACGCGCCGTTTCGATTCATACGCCGTGGCCGTTGTATAGACCATGACTGGAATGACAGTCAGCGCCAGAAGGCTGAAGGTAAGCTTTTTGTCTTCAAAGAACGAAGTCAGAGAGGCTACAAACAATTGCGCGGAAAGCTGCAGGCTGCCCAGATCAATCAGGAACATCAGCGGGGTCAGGTTGCCGTCAGCCGGCTCAAATATCTGAATGAAAAAATGGACAAAAATCAGTCCCCAGGCCGCGATCCAAAGATGTAGCCGCGCCGATTGGACATGACGGCGGAGCGCCACGAAGATGCTGACCATGACCGCCAGCACCAGAATGGTAGGGAGTTTGTCAAACAAAGTTGCCATTCTGTGATTTTCCTGTTTGTGTTGCGCCTGAGAGTATCATGCAATGGATGACCTGCATCCACCTCATATAAGAAAAGGGTAACGTCGGTAATGGCCAAGAGTACCCAAGAGCACCAAGGTGTGTTCCATTCTGAAACCATTTTTTTTGACCAGCCTCTGCAACACGCTCTATACTGCAAATCTGGGCCAAGTTACGGGGCAGACAACCAACTTGGCTTGCTTTTTTTGACCCCATTTGGGGCGGTTAGCTCAGCTGGTTAGAGCGCCTGCCTTACAAGCAGGAGGTCCACGGTTCGAGTCCGTGACCGCCCACCATCAAATCAATAACTTAAGAAGAATATTCCTCCCATGGCGGTTCGCAAGTATTCTTATCTGAATGCGTTCCTTGCCTGTGCTTATATGTCGGCTCTTGTTGGTGGGTCTTGTATCGGTATGCCCGGTAGCGGCCCAGGCACCTATGCCGGCTTCGCCGGAAGCGGCCCGCGCCCTTTTCAAGCAGGGTGAATTTCATGAAGCCGCAGAGGGTTATCGTGCTTTGCTGGAAAGACAGCCTATGCCGGAAGCGTACGTGGGCCTGGTCCAGAGCCTGCTCAAAGCAGATGAAGTCAAAGCCGCCGATGAAAGTTCGCAGAAGGGGCTGGCTGCGCTGCCGCAATCGGCGCTGACGCATGCTGCGCGTGGCGATGTCCTGTTTCGCCGCGGCCTGATCTTCCAGGC
>DAHUXF010000597.1 GCA_027307295.1 Acidobacteriaceae bacterium | reverse complement strand
GGACTGCTGGAACAATTTTGCGTAATCGTAGATTGGCGGCTCCAGCTTGTCGTCGCCATAGAAAAGTTTCAGTTGGGCGGAAGCAGGCACGTCAAAGTAGATGCGGCGTTCCCGCTGTTGCATTCGGGCGCTCTGCTTCAATGGCGGATCGTCACCGTTATAGATGATGACCTTGATTGTCTTGTGGCCTACGGTAGAGAAGTTCACCTCATACTCGTCTGAGTCGATCCTCTGCCCGGCGCGCACCATATGAATGCGGTTGATCTCACCCCATCCTATGCTTTGGCCCAGGTCATCCTGAATCTCCACCTCACGGCGGAAGTTCGGCTGCTCTGGGTCAATGGTAAAGATCACACGGTCCACAGGAACGTTCTCCGGCACCGTGAACGTCAGCACTGTGCCTTTGCGTTGCGTGCGCGGGGCCGGGCCGCGTCCCGGCTCTTCCGGCGCGGCACTGACCGCGGGAGGGCCACCCACATCACGCCATATTGCCTTCTGTTCCTGCCGAAAGTCTGAGGTTGCTCCCAGAACATCCGCCGGCGTCACCGCGCCGTCAATGGTCACGCGCAGGTATTTATAGGTGGAGAGAGGCAGCCGCAATACGCTGTTCCGGCCCAGATTTTCCCTGGAGAGATCGAAAAGAGTGCGCTCCGCCAGCAAGGCCCATTGCGGGCCGTGCAGGTCGTCCTGGCCTTCCACGCGCGCACGGGCAACAAAATTTCTGGCCGCCAGGTTCAGTTCAATATGGTCATACTCAGCCACGCCGGCCATATCAATTACAAACTGCGTCTTGCCGCCGACAGTGGCTTGTTGCAGCACACGCGCGCTCCTGTGGCCATCCTCGCGTCCGCCGCGTTCTACCATGAGCGCGTAGGGAGTTTCTGTCTCCCCGTTATAGATCCGCAGGTCTCCCAGATCAACGCGGGCGTGCTTCCAGATGGTTTCATCCACCGTCACATATTGCTGGCCTGTGGCTGACGTTTGTATGGCCCGCTGGTACCTGAAATAAGAAGTTGCAGAGGCGGCAAAGAGCACGGCACCCAAGATTGTCACGGCAAATTTCATGCAGAGTTCCCCTCGCCCGCGCTTCCGGCTTTCTGGGGCGTAAGTTTCAACCAGTCACGATGGTAAGCATAGGAAATCGCCATCAGCATCACGCCCAGCGCGATAAAGCTCAGTATCCGGTAGACCTGTTGCAGTTCGCGGGAGTCATACAGGAACACCTTGCCGATGGTAAAAGCCACCAGCACCAGGGCCTGCCAGCGTATGAAGGCCGAACGTTTCCAGAACCCCACCACCATCAGCCCCGCGCCATAAATGATCCATATGGCGGAGAAGCTGAAGTCGCGGGCAATCTCCAGATCGCGGAAGCGCGTCCAGTTATAGTGACGCTGGTTGAGAGCGGTCATCTGACGGCTGAAATAATCATTCGCTTCCCGCGTGAGCGCAATCAACGCCAGCAGATTCAGGGCGATGCCCGCCAGTTTCACAAACGGCATCTCGCGCTCCGAACCATAGCGTTCACCGGCAGCCACAATGCCGGCCATAATGGCAATCGCCACCAGGTGTGTGGCAAAGCGGGCGTTAAAGACCAGGGTGTCAGTATAGTAATTGTCGATGAGCAATAACCGGCAAATGCCCAGCGCCAGCGTGCATCCGGCAAAGTAGCGCAGGAAGTCCGTCTGCGTTTTCACGGCCACCCAGAGCAGTACTGCCGACTCAATCAGCCAGCCGATGGTGATCCAATGCTCATTCAGCTTCAGCGGGATGGCGATGGTGATGAATGCCACGGCAATGGCAATATGCAACAGGCTGGTGACTTTGACGGCTTCGGGATCGCTCCCGGTGCGCCGCTTAAACTGGCTGCTCAGGACTAGATACACAGCAGCAAGAATCAGCGCGTACCAGGTGAGCGTAACTTTTTCGCTGTCATACATGGCAAACAGCGCCAGGAAAAATGCGGCTGCATTGACCAGCGGCAGGAGGG
>DAHUXF010000596.1 GCA_027307295.1 Acidobacteriaceae bacterium | reverse complement strand
CTTTATGGCCAAGCGGTCTTCTTTGGCTCTCGTTGCTTGCTTGATGGTGACCAGTTTGCTCGGGCAGGCACAACGCAGGGAAGCTACGCCCCACGCTTTCGATGGCGGCGCCAGCGAAATGATTTCCAGCATTTATATTCCTCCAATGCCCAATGCGCCCTTCCAGGCAACCATCACTCTCGAATGGACAAAGCACCTGCCCGACGGAAGCATGACTGTAGTCAAGAACCATCGTCTGGTGGTGCGCGACAGTCAGGGGCGTATCTACCAGGAGCGCCGGATGCTGGTACCGCAGGGAAGTTCCCAGGAACCAGAAGTCCGCAGCATTGAGATCAGCAACCCGGTGACGCACACCAAGTATTTTTGCGATCCAGCGCTCACGGCGTGTGAGCTCCGCAACTACTATGAACCGGTCACAGCGCCGGCTGCGCTCCAGGAGGGAGCAATCGCCAATGGTACCTATTATCTGAGCCGCGCCAACCTGGGCACGAAGACCATCGAAGGCCAGGAGGCAATGGGTATCCGCGAAACCATGACGATTCAGCCCGGCGCTATCGGTAACAGCGCGCCGGTGGACGAAACCAAGGAGTTCTGGTATTCACCCAAGCTAGGGCTCAATCTGCAGGTGCTTCGCTTCGATCCCCTTCATGGCGACCAGTTCTTCTCAGTCACTGATCTGAATCTTGCCGAACCGGACTCGCGGTTGTTTACGCTTCCTTCATCCTGCAAAGTGGTGGATTTGCGGAACGAGGGACGTCAGCAAACAAAGACGTCTTCGCCGGCCCATTGACATCACCGCGCATCGGAACAAGACAAAAGATTAATCCTGGTGAACCACAACGAATCGGCAATAGCAACGTAGGCCCAAGGTTGAGGTGAGTCCTTCCCTTCATTTGCAGGGAACGTAAATACTCATTAAGAAAAATGCGATTACCTGGCTTCTTCCCCAAAGCAATTCAACCCACGTTTTTGATAAATGCACTTATCCCCCAAAGCTATCTGCACAAAGCAAGCTCTCAGCCGCGGGATGTGGCGCTTTTGTCAGTAATCAGTTGATCGTTTGTATCTGAATCGGTTAAACCACCAAAGGAATTGAAGGCAGGGTTGGGGTTTACGCACCAAGGCGAGAGATCGTCCGCCTGAGTTCACGAGTCATTGGGCCGCCAAAAGCCCAAGAAGAACTCAGGTTTCTTCCGGCTCAATCGTCTCTTCAATGGCCATATCTTTGAACTCACTGGATTCAAAAACATCGCCACATTCCTGGCATTCCACAAATTCAGCATCTTCCTCACGTGCTACAACGCGCACGCGCGGATGCCGGCACAGTTTCTCCATAGGCATTTGCTGGGAAGGTCGTTTCGCGAAAGGTGAATTCTGGCTTGAGTTCATATTCGGGTTCAGGCGCACCACAGACGCTGCCTTCTCACGAATTGCGGGTATTGTAAGCCCGTCTGGGGAGTTGTCAAGAGGGTCTGCGCGCCGTGGGAACACCATAGGACACCTTGATGAACAAAATGCCGGCAAGGTTGCTGAAAAATCAGGGCATGGGGTAAATTCCTGCCGCACGGGCCTGTTCCACTATGATCTGGGTAATTGTAGCGGGCGCGTGGAGGGCCATACCTCGTTCGGCAGAAGCGACTGCCTGTTCAAAAGTGGTCCGGCCGGTGAGAGCAGCGTCAATTATCAGACGACGCGGGGAATTCTCGGCCACCCGGACACCTACATAGGCGTGTCCTGGAACGATGACCAGACTGGCTTCCATGCCGAGATTCTCAAAGAGTGAGGCGTACATCACAGCAGCGTCAATACAGTTTGCGCTGCTTTGTCCCAGGCTGACTCGCGGCATGCGGACACGCTCGCTTACGCCTTTGTGGCCGCCCAGAGTTGACGAACTCTTAACGTAAGAAAGCCCCATCCGCTGCAAGGCAGTGAAAATGGCCTTCGCCTGGCGATAGGTGGATTGTTCCTGTTGGCCGGCGGTTTTCCAG
>DAHUXF010000595.1 GCA_027307295.1 Acidobacteriaceae bacterium | reverse complement strand
TGCTCAAATCAGATGTTTGGCCAAGCTGTGTTTTCCGCGAGCAGATAGCCGGGGCAGCTTTTACCGTAAACCCAGGCAAACCTTGGCATGGAACGGGGGAAAATGCATCGCCTGGATTTCGGGCAGGCTGGTATTTCTAAGAGGTGTGACGAAAAGAGAAAGAGAGCTCTAGCGCTTCAACAGCTCACACTCTGTTTTTTTCGTCAAACCTTATGCGAAAGCGTGGTTGTCAGTACGGGATGGTTTTAGTCGTCCAGGCCAAGCTTTTCGCCGTCGCCGTGCACTGCAACGGGAACGGGACCAGGCGCGCCCGGAATAATCAATGCAAATGCCAGGGCGTGGACAATTGTGCCGCGCTTACTCAACACCAGCTTGAGCTTTACCACCTGACCGTTGGGAAAGTTAAGTTCCGCGCTTCCGGTGCAATTGGAGTTCACGGTGTAGGTGCCGGGAATCGTATCGAAAGGATTGTCAACGACGCCATTATTGAGGGAGAACAGGCTCAATGAGATACGGCCAGCATCAAACTGCATCCTGCCTATTTCATCCCGCTGGATTGCGCCATTAGGAAAGAAGACTTGTCCAGACATTCTGAAGCCATAGGCGCCGTTCAGAGTAGCGTCAGAACAGCCTTCTTCTGCAACTGCCGCTGCCCCGAAGGCAAGCATGAAAACAAGCACCGCAAGGATTCCCTTGTAAGCCAATTTACTCATATTTTTTTCTCCAGTTAAGCTGATATTCAGGGTGATTATGCCGATCACTACAGGGGAACAGTCGCACCGCCGGATTTTTGTGGTTTTCGGAAAAGGAACACCATTCGCATGGAATGTCGTCAAGCGGTGCAAAGTATGTAGACAAAGTATGTAGACAAGGGGCATGAGGGTTTTTGCGTCCGCCGGCATTGATTGTTTTGCATTGATTGTTTGCATACCGGGCGCAAAACGGATGGCTGCGAACCCAGGCCGCGCTAGAATAGGCGTTGGGAGATTGGTTTTATGGCCGCATCAAACACAGGCCGCCTGACCCAGCCACTGGTCCGCGAAAATGGCATCCACCGTCCTGCTACCTGGGAAGAAGCGCTGGAGCGAGTCACTGCGGCATTCAGAGCTTCCCTTGCCAGAAGCGATCCGCGTGACTTTGGCATGTTCAGCTGCTCCAAGACCACTAACGAGCTGAATTATATTGCCCAGAAATTTGTCCGCTCCGTCATGGGCACGAACAATATTGATAGCTGCAATCGAACTTGACATGCCCCCAGCGTCGCCGGTCTGGCGGCTGTGTTTGGGGCGGGCGGCGGCACCAGTTCCTACCGTGAGGCCGAAGAAGCGGACGTGATTGTGCTTTGGGGATCGAATGCCCGTTAGACGCATCCGATCTTTTTTCATCATGTGCTGAAGGGCATCCACAATGGGGCCAAATTATTTGTGGTGGACCCGCGCCGGACCAGTTCAGCGCAGTGGGCGGACGTATGGCTGGGGCTGGATGTGGGCGCGGACATTCCATTGGCCAATGCCATGGCGCGCGAGATCATTACCGCAGGATTAGCAGACACAAAATTCATTGAGCATGCCACCAGCAACTTTGCCGCATTCCGTGATCATGTGGAGAAGTTTACGCTGGAAAAAGCCGAGCGTGAGACGGGAGTGCCGGCAGAGGCGATACGCCAGGTGGCCCATGCTTACGCGCGCGCCGGCAAGGCACAGCTCTGCTGGACTCTGGGCATCACCGAACACCACAACGCGGTGGACAATGTGCTGGCGCTGATTAACCTTGCCCTGGTCACAGGACACGTTGGCAGATATGGCAGCGGTGTATGCCCTTTGCGCGGCCAGAACAATGTGCAAGGCGGCGGGGACATGGGCGCGATCCCTGACCGTTTGCCGGGATTTCAGCATGTTGAAAATGATGAGCTGCGCGCCAAGTTTGAACGCGCGTGGGGAACCCCGATTCCGCCGAAGCGCGGCTGGCACATCAGCGGCATGCTGGATG
>DAHUXF010000594.1 GCA_027307295.1 Acidobacteriaceae bacterium | reverse complement strand
GAGACGGCGCAACCGCATAAATTACGCCACGCTGCGTTGGCTTGGCTGTTTCCTCGGTACGATATTTTCCCACGCTCCCCGGTACTGCAAAAGTTGCCCGCGTCAGGTCTGGCGATACCTGTTGCCAACTCTGGCCGCCGTTGATGGTCTTCCACAATGTGTTAGCCGCAAAGTAAAGAACGTGTGGGTTGATGGGTGAGAAGACAATGGGTTCCGTGCGCAGCATGCGAAAGTTCGAGTCGCGGAAAGCTTTTGGCAAGATGTTCTGCGCCTGGTTGGTGCGGCGGTCATATCGTGTCAGCTTGCCGCCATAAATAACGTCAGGATCAAGCGGGTCCGGCACAACGTAACCATATTCCTCCGCGGCCACCGGATGCCATTCACGAATGGTGATCTCGCCATCATTTCCCCGGCTGGAGATGCAGGCCGACCCGCTTTCCTGCTGGCCGCTGCATAAGCGGTAGGGAAAGGCATTGTCAGCGTTCACGTGATACATCTGCGCGGTGGGTTGGTTGTACCAGGAACTCCAGGTCTGCCCCCGATTCACGGTCACGATCGCGCCCTGATCGCTGACCAGCAAAATGATGTCGCCGTTGTTGGGATTGATCCACAGATTCTGATAGTCATCCCCACCGGGAGCCCCCCGAAAGCCGGACCACGTCTTGCCGCCGTCGGTGGATTTCCAGGTAACTGTACTGGTTATGATGATCATGTCAGGATCTTTGGGATTAAAACGCGGCACTGAAAGATCACCGCCGCCGATCCTTCCTGCAGGACGCGGGTCCGTGGTGATTTGCGTCCAGGACGCGCCCGCATCGTCTGAGCGATACAGCGCTACGCTGGCTGGCTTGGAAGCCACGGATGCCATGAGCCGTTTGGGATTGCTTTCCGCAATCGCAATGTGCGCCTGAATGATCTCATTGGGCAGTCCGCCTGCAAGCTTTTCAAATTTCTGTCCGCCGTCCGTCGATTTATAGATGCCGCCGTTGGAGCCATTCCACGAACCATTTTCCCACGGTCCTTCGCGCGCTTCCCACAGTGTGGCGTAAACCACGTCAGGGTTGGTGGGGTCGATCAGCACGTCAGAAGCGCCGGTGTTCTCGTCCACTTGCAGCACAGGCTGAAAGCTGCGGCCACCATCAATGGAACGATACACGCCGCGTTCCCGGTTAGGTCCGTAAGGATGGCCGGCAGCGGCCACGAAAAGCTTGTCAGGATCACGCGGATCGACGGCGATCTGCGGAATCTGCTGGGCATCGCTCAAGCCAAGATGCGTCCAGGTCTTGCCGGCGTCGGTGGATTTGTAAATGCCGTCGCCTACCGAGAGGTCCGGACGGTGCAGCCCCTCGCCGCTGCCAACATAAACAACGTTCGGGTCGGACGGGGCTACGGCAATCGCTCCGATGGAGCCCGTAGTCTGAGCGTCAAAAATCGGCTGCCAGGTCTGGCCATAGTCGTTGGTCTTCCATACGCCGCCATTGCACACGCCAATATAAAAGACGCCGGGCTGGCTGGGCACTCCAGAGACAGCCCGTGTGCGCCCTCCACGATACGGCCCAATCAACCGCCACTGCAGCGGCTTAAGAAACTCAGGAGCAAGCTGCGTGAGCGGCGCGGGAGCGAATACCTGAGCGGACGCTGGCTTTGCGGATGCAGTTGACGCTGGCTGCCCGGGCGCAGGCTGCTTCGATGGTTTTGCAGATGTTGCTTGTGCTGATGCCGGGTTTGCCGATCCAGTTGGTGACGATTGCGATGCTGCACCCTGATCGATGGCCTGTGCTACCAATTGCTGACGTACACCTTGCGTGGGCTGCTTTGGTAGAGCTGACGGTTGAGCATGAGCGATTAATGACAGGCTTGCAACGGTCAGCACTGATGCGCAGCGCGAAAATAAGGGCACGGTATCCTCCGGAGTTGACAGAGGAGGATACCGCAAAGGGTTCCATCCGCAAAGTCCTGCGTAAGGCGTTACTTCGCTGATGTCAGTAGA
>DAHUXF010000593.1 GCA_027307295.1 Acidobacteriaceae bacterium | reverse complement strand
ATCGGCCTCTCCCAGGGAATAACCGGCCAGCACGTTAGCAATCTGCATGACCTGTTCCTGGTAGACAATTACGCCGAGTGTTTCTTTGAGCAACTGCTCCAGTTGCGGCAGTTCGTACTCGACTTTTTTGCGGCCCCATTTGCGGTCAATAAAGTCGTCAATCATGCCACCCTGGATCGGGCCGGGACGGTAGAGCGCGTTGAGGGCAGTCAAATCTTCAAGGCGGGTCGGCTGGTAGCGGCGGAGAATGTCGCGCATGCCGTGCGACTCAAACTGGAAGATGCCTGACGTCAATCCAGTATGAAAGACACTTTCATAGTTCTTAACATCGTCCAGCGGAATCTTCTCCAGATCAATGGGCGTGCCGCGCTGGGCAATCAATTTGATTGCATCATCCACGATGGTGAGCGTGGTGAGCCCCAGGAAGTCCATCTTCAGCAGGCCCATCTTCTCCACCGCCTTCATGTCATAGGCGGTCACGATTTCAACGTTCTTTGTCTTGTGCAGCGGCACCAGCTCCGTGAGCGGATTGGGCGAGATCACCACGCCCGCAGCATGCACGCCGGAGTTGCGCACCAGCCCTTCCAGCTTCAGCGCGGTATCAATCAGCTCGCGCACCTGCAATTCATTGTCATAAGCCTGCTGGAGCGGCGGCGAATCCTCAAGCGCCTGTTTGATGTTGATATTGAGCGTGTTGGGCACCATTTTGGCAATGCGGTCCACATCGGCGTATGGAATGTCCATGGCGCGGCCCACATCTTTAATCGCCGCGCGCGTAGCCAGCGTGTTGAAGGTGATGATCTGCGCTACCTGCTCGCGTCCGTACTTGCGCGTTACGTAATCGATCACTTCCCCGCGGCGGTTCATGCAGAAGTCCACGTCGATATCGGGCATGGACACGCGCTCCGGATTCAGGAAGCGCTCAAACAGCAGCTCATGCTGGAGCGGGTCAATATCAGTGATGCCCATGGCATATGCCACCAGCGCTCCCGCCGCCGAACCGCGACCTGGGCCTACGGGAATCGAATGGTCGCGCGCATAACGGATGAAGTCCCACACGATCAGGAAGTACCCTGAAAATTTCATCTGCTGGATGGTGGCGATCTCACGCGTCAGCCGCTGCTCATACTCGCTGCGCGACTTCTTCAACCGCCCGGCGGCCTCAATCAGGCCCAGGCCTTCCCATCGCCGGGCAAAACCCTGGCGTGCCACATGCTCAAAATAGCTGTCCAGCGTATAACCATCCGGCACTGTAAATTCCGGAAAAGGATTCTTGACCTTGTTGAGCTTAAAGTTGCAGCGCTCGGCAATGGCCAGCGTGCGCTGGAGCACGTCTTCACGTCCGGAAAAGAGCTTGGCCATCTGGTCAGCGCTTTTCACAAAGAACTGGTCGCCATGAAACTTTAGCCGATTGGTATCATGCACGGACTTGCCCGTCTGCACGCAGACCAGCACATCCTGCGCGTGGGCGTCGTCTTCGCAAAGATAGTGGCTGTCATTGGTGGCCACCATCGGAATGCCCAGCTCTTTTTCCAGACGGAAGAGATCAGCGTGTATGCGGTGCTCTTCCGGCAATCCCTGGTCCTGGATTTCCATGAAGAAGTTGTCCTTGCCAAAGAGCTCACGATAGAAACTGGCCGCCTTGGCCGCAGCGTCATACTTGCCTTCCAGCAGGTTCTCGCACACCTCGCCCGCCAGACAGCCGCTCAGCCCGATCAGCCCTTGGCTGTGCTCCGCCAGAAATTTCTTGCTGATGCGCGGCTTGTAATAGAAGCCGTGCATACTGGCTTCCGAAGTTATCTTAATCAGATTACGGTAGCCTTCTTCGTTCTCCGCCAGCACTAAAAGATGGTTGTAGGTATCGCCTTCCGGCGGCGTTCGCTCGATGCGGTGATCGTCTTTCTTGCAGACGTAAAGCTCGCATCCCACAATGGGCTTGATGCCCTTTTTGACCGCCTCATCCACAAACTCGACTGTGCCATAGATGTTGCCAT
>DAHUXF010000592.1 GCA_027307295.1 Acidobacteriaceae bacterium | reverse complement strand
GCGATGTCCTCGTTAGATGGCGGAGCATTTAATCCTTCGCCCAAAGGCATTGCCAGAAGTCCAAAGTGGATCACGCCTTCAAGCGCGACCATGTAGTTATCAGCAAAGAAACCGGGGTTGATCGTGACGACACCGGTGTGCTGAAGCCTCTCGAAGACTCTTCCCGCGAGCCATTTCTCGCGAGAGTGTAGAGCAGGATGCACCGGGTCGGCCAGCCATTGGCTCAGCACGGCCACAACCTCCAGTCTTGCATCTTCAGCCGCACAGGCGAACAACGTGGCGCGGCGCAGCATTCCATAGGCAAGAGGCGGACAAAAATACGCCCGTTGCACGCCTGTCATGGCAGCCCGCAAATCCATGATATCCTCGAGGGATCCAACTACAATTTCCGCTCCACGAGTTCGCAGCTGATCGCTCCTGGCATCTGTTGTATGCACCAGCGCACGCACGGCATACCCTTTCTCAAGGAGTTGTAAGGTTGTCGCTGCTCCAGTCTTTCCAGTTGCACCGGTAACCAATATCTTTGGTTTTTGCATGAACACACTCTCTTTCAAGAAGTCGAGATTCAGGACAGGTTACGATTTTACAGTTCGCGTCAATCCAACTGCCACCGGAGCCGGTTGCGTTGGGAGGTGGGGCGCGGAATACGCTGTTTGCAGAGTGACTTGAGGTCTGCTTTGCCGCCATGCGACCCATTTCAGATCCTTCACAAAAATTGCATACACGGCAGGCACCAGGACGAGAGTGATGATCGTGGAGAGTGTCAAGCCTCCGATTTGGGTGAAGCACAAAGGTTCCCAAAGCGGACCGCCATGCACAGCCAGGGGAAAGAATGCCATTACGGTGGCGCCCGCCGTAATCAGAACGGGCCGCAGGCGCAAGACACCTGCGTCAATAATGGCCTGACGAAACGAGCCGCCCTGCTCGCGGCGCTCCTCGATAAAATCAAATAGAACAATAATGTGGCTGACAATCACGCCGATAAGACTCGTTGCGCCTAAGAACGCCATGAATCCGAATGGCGAATTCATTATGTACAAGGCCGCAAAGGCGCCGATGACTCCAAATGGCACGGCTGAAAAAACGATGATCGGCTTGGCAGCGTGACGAAGTTGAATGACAAGAGCCAGGAAAATGGCCACAACCGAAATCGTCAACACCCGGGCTTGTCGGCCATTGGCCTTTACCTCCTCCTTATTCTCTCCCGCTATTTCCAGATGGAAACCCGGTGGAAGGCTTTTTTCAAATTCACGCAATTTGGGCATAGCAGCGCCGAGCACCTCGGAAGCCAGGACGCCCTCAGCCGGGTACGTGCCCACAGTAATCGTTCGAAGCTGGTTGATTCGGCGGATCACCGCTGGATGCGATTCGTATCCAACGTTTGCGACAGTTGCAAGCGGAACGCGCTGAGCGCCATTTTGCGTATATACATACAGGTTATTCAGGTCTTCGGGGTTCGATCGCTCCTCGCCACGGAGTCGAGCGACGATCGGGATGCTCTTGTCGTCTTCCCGGAAAGTAGCCAGTTGCTGCCCGGTAAAACTGGTTAGCGCAGAGAGTGCAACATCCTGGTTGGTAACGCCTGCCAGATTCGCCCGATCGTCGGAGGTTTCCAGACGGAGATCCAGGGCATCCGTTCCCCAATCGTCGCGAACCCGCCGTGCGGCCGGAATGTCGCGAAGGATTTGCTTGAGCTTATCCGCATTGGCGCGGAGCATCGGGATATTTTCTCCGGAAAGCCGGAGCGCCACGGGAACACCTACGGGCGGCCCTACTTCCAGTTCCTGGACGTCGATTCTGGCTCCGGCCACCTGGCTGGAAAGCGCCCGCTGTAGAACCGGCGCGAGGAAGCGCGTTACCTTTTTGTCGGTTGTTTGAACCAGGATGTGCGCATAGTTGAGAGACCTCGGCTCCGGGTTCAAAGTAAACCAGTATCGGGGACCGGATCCTCCCACAAAGGTCGTTAGCGATTTCAAAGCATCCTTGGCCCCGCTCTGAAGAT
>DAHUXF010000591.1 GCA_027307295.1 Acidobacteriaceae bacterium | reverse complement strand
ATTGGTTACGGTTGGCGCGAGCTCCGACGAGGCCCAGCATGACTGGGTGCGTATCTTTACCAGCCTGGGAGTGTTGCCGCACGCAATTCAGATCGGTAATTTCACACGGCTCGTGGCCTGGGCCGGTATGGTGGGGACAGTCGCGTGGTTTGCATGGAACTCCTACAAGCAAATCCAGGATGGTTCGCGCACTGCCTGATCGTTATTGTTAAAAGTATTTTGCTCGCGTGAACTACCGAGTGCAGCAGGACTGACAACTGAAAAGCCTGCTTCGCCTTTTTGATGAATCAAGCCACTGCCCCGGATTTCTTTCTTGACTCAGCAAGTACCTGCTTGGGTTGCCTTCATTCGTTGGCTCTGTTCGTTTTTTAATCGCCATGCTTGTGCTGTTCTGAACAGACACCTTAGCTTGCGATCCGCATAATCATTGCTGTTGTTCCAAGTCTCTGGATACTTGGCGTCTTCTCCACCCAGGTTGGGTAAGGAGTTGCGAAAGGAATCATATGACAATCCGGCAACTCTCCACGGTTTCGACCACCCTGCTAGGGGCGGTTTTTTTTATTGGCTGTATGGGTACTTCCGCCCCGCCACCTGCGCCAGCTTCCGCCGCCCCGACGATATTAATGGTTGTCCCCCAAACCAACGGAGTAGGCACGAACCGTGAGATTGCTGTGGTTTTCAGCAAGCCCATGGATCCCTCAAGCATCAATACCGGCAGCTTTGTGGTTACAGGCGTGACTGGTACGGTCACATATGATGTGGCCAACATGATTGCCGCTTTTAAGCCTTCTTCCGATTTTGCTGCCAATACCATGTACAACGCGAGTATGACTACGGGGGCCAGGGACATAAACGGGACCGCACTTGCTGCGCCCTTCAATTTCTCCTTTACTACCCGCGCAACCCGTGACACTTCTCCACCGAACATCTTCGCCATCAATGTAGCCGCGGGGGCCACTTGTGTGCCCCTGGATCAGAAGATCAACGTCACGTTTGATGAGCAGATGGATTCGCTTACCATCAATCCCAGCACGTTCTTCATTGTCGGCGTGGCGGGCAGCGTAACTTATAACGTGGCCAGTCAGACAGCCACTTTCACTCCCTCGGCCAGCCTGGCGGCAAATACCACATTCACGATTATGGTGACCACCGCAGTCAAGGACATGGGCGGTGTGCCCCTGGGCGCGCCATTCCAACAGACTTTTACCACAGGTCCGTGCCCAGGCGGCGGAGTCCCGCCGGTAGCACTTTGTCCTTTCATAGGGAATTTCTCAGTCCTGGCTGGATCCACGGTCACCAATACCGGTTCCACCACGGTTTCTGGTGATGTTGGAGTCAGTCCCGGCACAGCCGTTACAGGATTTCCACCAGGATTAATAGGCGGAGTGATCCATAAGGCAGATGGTCCTGCGGCCCAGGCCCAGGCAGCCTTGACTACCGGGTATATCGATGCTGCCGGACGGGCGGGTGGTACTTCTGTGGCTGGAGACTTAGTCGGGCAGACACTCACCGCCGGTGTCTATAAATCAACGTCGTCGCTGGCAATATCCGGGGACGTCACACTCGATGCTCAGGGCAACTCGGCGGCGGTGTTCATTTTCCAGGTTTCATCCACGCTCACAACAGGGAGCGGCAGCCATGTGATCCTGGCCAACGGGGCCAAGGCCTGCAATGTCTTCTGGCAGGTCGGCAGCTCAGCAACCCTGGGCACCAACTCTGTGTTCAAGGGAAACATCCTGGCGCTGACATCAATCACAATCACCACAGGGGTCAATCTGGAAGGCAGGGCGCTGGCACGGAATGGCGCAGTCACGTTGGACACGGATGTCATTACCGGATGCGCTTGTCTATGAACAGTTAAGTTAAGACCAGGGGCCAACGGCATACCAAAACCGTTGGCCTTTTTTGTTGGTTCAAGAAGGTGGAGCGGGCATTTTATGCCAAGGAATGTCTGTTCACTTAGCCAAACTGGCAGCGCAGTCGCTCAATCCGGATGAGTTTGCCCGGTTGATGAAAGGC
>DAHUXF010000590.1 GCA_027307295.1 Acidobacteriaceae bacterium | reverse complement strand
GCCGCCAGTTTTACTTCCAACCTTAGTGGCGGAAGGCGCGCACACCGGTCAATACCATCGCCAGCCCCAGCCGGTCAGCAGCGTCAATGACCTCCTGGTCCCGAACGGAACCTCCCTGCTGAATCACCGCTGTTGCTCCGGCCCGCGCCACTTCTTCAATTCCATCAGGAAACGGGTAGAAAGCGTCTGATGCCACCACCGTACCTTGAAGAGGCAGTACCGCTTTCATAGCGCCAATCTTGCAAGAATCAACGCGGGACATCTGGCCGGCGCCCACTCCTACGGTCTGGCCGTTACGGGCGTATAGAACTGCGTTGGACTTTACGTGCTTGCAGACTTTCCAGGCGAACAACAAGTCCCGCATCTCCTCTGGGCTGGGAGCGCGACGCGTAACAATCTTAAGATCGGCAGACGACAGCGACCGCGTATCTACATCCTGTACCAGCATTCCTCCTGCAACACGCTTGGTGGTAAACCTTTCCCGGCTGGGGGCGATCTCAACCAGCCGCAGGTTCTTCTTGGCAGTCAGTGCGGCCCGCGCTCCGTCATCAAAGCCAGGAGCCGCTACGGCTTCCACAAACAACTTGGCGATCTCTTCGGCAGTCTCCCTGTCAAGAGCGCGGTTGACCCCAATTACTCCACCGAAGGCAGAGACGGGATCAGCTTCAAGCGCACGCATATAGGCTTCGCGCAAAGTCCTGCCTGTGGCTGCGCCGCACGGATTCGAGTGTTTGACGATGACACACATCGTCTCCTCAAACTCCTGAGCCAGGTCCCAGGCTGCCTGCAGATCAACAATGTTGTTGTAAGAAAGCTCCTTGCCCTGGAGTTTTTTGCCATTCGCCACGCCCGTGCCTGAGCCATCAGAATAAAGGGCCGCCCGCTGGTGCGGATTTTCGCCGTAGCGCAGGTCCATCACCTTTTGCAGAGAGAATCTGAGCTGGGGAGGGAAGCTATCGCCGTTGGGCGGAGCTAACTGGAATTGTTCGCCAGTGAGAGCAATAGTTGCCAGCATTGCAGAAATCGCGCTGTCATAGGCTGCGGTGGCGGCAAAGGCTTTCTGCGCCAGATGCCAGCGGGTGCGCAAGCCCAAATCTCCATTGGAACCGGCCATCTCGTCCGCAATGGAAGCGTAATCATCGGGCGAGGTCACAATGGCCACATCGCGGAAATTTTTGGCGGCAGAGCGCACCATGGCGGGACCGCCAATATCCACGTTCTCCACCAGTTCATCAAAATGGACGCCAGGCCTGGAAGCAGTTTTCTCAAAAGGGTAGAAGTTCACCACTACCATATCGATGGGTTGGATTCCGTGTTCCTGCGCCGCGGCCACATGAGTGGGATTGTTCCTGACCTGCAAAATGCCGCCGTGGACTTTGGGATGCAGAGCTTTAAGCCGCCCATCCATCATCTCCGGCAATCCGGTGAACTCTGAGATGTTCTTGACGGAAACGCCAGCATCACACAGCAATCTGGCTGTGCCGCCGGTTGAAATCAGCTCTATATTGAAAGCAGCCAGCTTGCGGGCAAACTCAACGATATGGGTCTTGTCCGTAACACTCAAGAGAGCGCGCTGAATCTTGGGCACGTTGTTCTTCCCTCAAAAAATATTTTTCAGCAGGGCAAACCAGCTGGAGCCTCGTCCTTGAACCTCTCTTTAGAAGTTGCAAACTTTACTGGCTATCCCATCAATGCAAATCAACAAGCAGAAGCCTTATTAAAGGCATAAGGAATAGAGGTTGTTCCATGCCTGCGGAGAGTTGCTGCGGCTAGGCGCTCATGGTTGCCTGGCTCGCATATCCCATAGAAGCCAGTGTTTGAACCACTTTGCTCAGAGGCGGAGCAGACCATATGCGCTCGCCAGTCCAGGTCTCGCACAGCGACTTATAAAGTTGTGACATTGGAGCCAGCAATTCCTGCGGGACCCGAGGAGGCTGCTCCCAGGAGCTACGGGGTACGCCGGTGGCGGCCCATTGCTGAATCTTGCGCTCCAGTTCCGTCGGGGCATAGTAATTGCGCAGGACTTGCT
>DAHUXF010000058.1 GCA_027307295.1 Acidobacteriaceae bacterium | reverse complement strand
CTCTATGGCGAAGGAGGGCGCACAGAACGTTGCCAGGTGAGGCGGTCTAGCTCTCTAACGGCTAAGAAGCATTCCTTCTGGACGGTTTGGGAGATGGTCGGTCAGGTGGAAGCTATCCTAAGAAATCAGCTTCGCGACCATTAGCCTCGTGCTGAACGACCATCCCTTTGAGATTTAGAGATGGCGTTGGCGGCTGAATTTCCGCTGACGCCATCCCGGTTTCTGGTTATTGCGCGCCTAGACTGTTCAGGAACTCACGGGTGTAGGCGAGGGCTGGCACGGTGGTACCGCTACTGCAGCAGCCGCCGGAGCCAGGCGTATCGCGCTCGAACGCCCAGAAACGCACGGCCGGCAGGCCATTGGATATCACGAAAGCATCAATTGTATCGATGTCGTGCAGACTGGTGACTTCGTCCTGGGTATCGGCCCGCCCGATCATCATCGTGACGCCAATGTGGTTGAAGGGGATGCCGGACTGCTGGTTGAGCGCTTGCGCAGCCGCAATCGCGGATTGTCCCATATCGCAGAGGTTATTCACCACCACGCAGTTATTCACGTTGGTTGAGCCGTAGTCAAACGTCATCAGGTTGATGACGTAATTTCCGCCCAGGCCCAGTCGCTTGATCTCGTTGACGACCGTGCCGCCAACGCTCCCACCCGTGATTGGATTGGCGGCGGTGGTGCCGAGCGATTGAATGGTGAAGCTGAATACCAAGTTGGGGAACTGTTGCTGCGCCACCTTGGTCGCGTTGATTAGGTTGTCTATCAGTTGCTGGGACTGGCCAAGCTCGATGTCGTAGTCGATCCCGACCAGGTTCGGCGAGTTATATCTGTTGATGAAGTTGATCAACCCCTGTCCACTGGAGCAATCGAATGAACCATTGGCGCCGCCGGTGCTGATGATGTAGTTCTTGCCGGCGTTGACAAAGGCCTGAACGTTCGTGGCTTCCATGGCAGGAGTAATCCCGGCCCAGGTTTCTGAATCGCAGGTGCCGGTGGCAAATGACCAGATCAGAGTCTTGTTCGGCATGGCGCTGGTGACCGGTTGAATCGTTCCCGTTACATTAGAACGCTGGAGGCCGGTATTAAAGTCGGCGTTTACTGTTACATCATGGTAGGAGGAGAAAGTCACTGGGCCGGGGGGCGGAGGTGTTCCCACCGTGAGACTGGCAGAGGCCGAATGGGTAACGCCGCCGCCTGTTGCGGAGATCTGAAGAGCAGAGGTGGCCGCCGGAGTCGAACTGGTTGTAGTAATCTTCAGTGTAGAAGTGCCGGATCCAGTACTAACCGCCGCGGGAGTGAAGGTTGCTGTGGCCCCCGAAGGCGATCCGGTAACGCTCAAAGATACAGAGCTGTTGAACCCATTCGTGGGCGTAATGGTTACAGTGTAACTGACACTGCCGCCGACCGGTGTATTTTGCGGAGTTGGAGACACTGAAATCGAGAAATCTTTTACGGGGTTGCACGGGCCGGTTGAAGTCCAGGGCTGACCAGAGCCGGGTCCACCATTGTGCGTTGCTGGGTCGTCTCCCAGAGTCCACCAATTATTCTTGAAAACCGTTCCGTTTTCGCTTACCAGGTTGCCGGGAGAAGCATAAGTGGTCGTAGCACTCCACGGTGGAGCACTACATGATTGCGCGGAAGTTTGAAGTGACGTTCCGAAACAAAGGGTGAGTAATACAGCGAAAACAAAAAGGGTTTGTTTCTTCATCGAAGACCTCCTTGGGGGTCGGGGCTCCAGTCGCAAGACTTCTGGAGGGGAAGGCAAATATTTTGATTACCCTGCTTCAGCCATCGGGACTGTGTTAGCTCAGGTGCCTGAAGATCAGGAAGGGAAATTGTCTTGGCTTCCAGGCGGCGCCGAAGCGCCGCCCCCACGGGGGGCCGACAGAGAGATTAGTACATATAATGAATCGATTCAATAAAATTTAACAAAACGATTTAATTAGGCTTTCATTTTGGGAATAGGACATCAAGAAAACATGCGCACAATCTAGAAGACCGGGATGCATTTGTGGTTCGGTGGTGCACTGCCAGCATGCAATGGACGCTTTCGTTATCTCTGATCCTGTTCCTGTTGAGATTGCTGGCTTACGCGGACCTGGCTCGCACTATGGTCGGCCAGTACTTTTGCCGAAAGTGTGAGCACAACAACATTCGGCACTCCGGGTGCGAGCGTTCCGCAAGGTGGCCACGCCAATGTGCCCCTCTTTGCCCTGAAAGAGCTTGCAGTTAACGTTTGTCAGGGGCTGTGGAAACTGAATCCTGTCTTTATTCGTGGGAGTGCTGCATGGCCGCCATCTTCGGTACTGCGGATTCTTTAGGTAACTGTAGTAATACACATGGGGTGACCAAAGGGCATCTACCTCCGAACCCATGCCAGCAAGGCCGTGCTGAACTTATGATATGGGGTGGAAAGGGCTGACCGGACCATTACTCCCCATGGAACTTGCTGCCGAAACCAAACTAAATTCCGTACCGCAATATTCGCCGACATCCACTCCCGTGCTGGACGTTTTTCGTCCCCTTCCGCGACAAGCCAAAGACGGCCTGAGCGCAGGCGAATATTTTTTGCTCAGCAGTCTGGTGATACTTACTCTTGTCGGCCTGCATAGCCTTCGTTCCGTCATTGAGATGATGTCTTCTGCGCCCCGGCTGACGGCCTATTGGGCTGCGTTCATACCGCTGGCCGCTGCTCTGTGCGTGGCCGCTTTGCATGAATTGGGGCACATTACCGCCGGATTGCTCCTGGGCTTCAAGCTTACCGCCTGCAGGATTGGTCCGCTGCATCTCGGAAGGCACAGACGCTGCCGCGAACCATATTGCGGTGATGTGCTGAACGTTGGCGTGGCCGTAATGCTGCCGCCTGGCGGGAAGGATGATGCCGGTCTGCGCCGCCATCTGGGCTGGCTGATGATGGGGGGGCCGATGATGAATCTGGCCGCCGCTGCCATGCTGGGACTTTTTCTGACAGTGGCCAGGCTGCCCTTGCTGGCTGCCTTTGCCGTGCAGGTAACCGCAGCATTTTCCGCTTTGCTGGCCATTGCCGCGCTTTTACCGGATGTAGACCGTCGCGGAAACTTTTCTGATGGCGCGCGCCTGCTCATGCTGCTGAAAAATGACGCCGCCGCCGAACGCTGGCTTTCCAATATCCGCTGCCAGACCGCCCTGAACCGCGGCCAGCACCCGCGTAACTGGGACGAAGCCAGCGTGGCCCGTGCTGCGGCCGTCACAGATGATTCCCGTGATGCATTCATCGCCCGCTGGCTGGCGTATCTGTGGGCCGCCGAGCGCCAGGACATTACCTGCGCCACAAAATTTCTGGAGGGCGCTCTGGAAGCACTGGCTTTTGCCACGCCCCATATGCGCGACCGGCTCTTTCTGGAAGCTGCCGTGTTCCAAGCCTGGTTTCGCGATAATCCATCGAAGGCACTTTTCTGGGTGTACCGCATCCGCAACAAGAAACTGACGCGGCTGCAAAAACTGCGCCTGGATGTGGCCCTGCTGTGGGCTGAAGGGCGGTTGTTTGACGCCTGGGAAAAACTGGGCAAATGCTATCTCTCTGAATTACGCGAACTGCCAGAAGCGCCCGGCCGTTCCCTGGCGGAAGAGAGTGCGGCGGAATGGAAGCGGCAGATGGAGTCGCGCATGTTGACGCGCGCGTGGCGCAGCATGTATTCGCTGACCAGCCAGCTTGAGCCGGCGTCTTTGCAGGCGGCATTCCAGGCGCCGCAAAATCAGAAAATTGCTTCGTGGTAACATTCCTGTGTGTCCGCTTCCAGGAAACGGCAGCGGGGACGCGCAAAACCTCGTCCTCGTCCCAGCGCCACACATCTAGTGGTGATTACCGGCATGTCAGGGTCGGGCAAAGCCTCTGTGCTCAAGGCATTTGAGGACCTGGACTATTACTGTGTCGACAATCTGCCGATTGACCTGATTCCGCGCTTTGCCGATCTGGCCAAGCAGTCGGCGGAAATCGAAAAAGCCGCCCTGGTGGCCGATATCCGCGAAGGCGAGCAACTCAAGCGGCTGCCCACGATTATCCAATCCCTCAGAAAACAGCTTAAGACCACGGTGCTCTTTCTGGAGGCGTCCGATGAAGCCCTGCAGCGCCGCTTCAGTGAGACACGCCGTCCGCATCCCCTGGGCAAGGATTCCACCGTCAAGGCCGCATTACAGAAGGAGCGCCGCCTGCTGCAACCTATTCGCGCGCTTGCGGACATTGTGGTGGACAGCTCCAAATTTAACGTGCATGAGCTGCGCTCACATATTACAGCCAAGTTCACCGCGGGCAGCACGGACAAGGACATCCTTATTTCAGTGGTGACTTTTGGTTACAGGCAGGCGTCCCCAATGATGCTGACCTGCTCTTTGATGTGCGCTTTCTTCCGAACCCGCACTTCATTCCGGAGTTCCGTCCACTCACCGGACGCCATCCCAAAGTGGCCAAGTACATTCGGTCGTTTCCGCAGACGCAGGAATTTATTGAACGCATTTCAGCATTATTGACCTACCTGATCCCGCACTATGTGCGCGAAGGCAAAAGTTATCTCACCATTGGTTTTGGCTGCACCGGCGGACAGCATCGCTCGGTTCTGATTGGTGAAGAGGTAAAAAAACTCCTGGCCAAGGCAGGTTTCCGGGTTAAGGTGGTCCACCGCGACTCGCCGAAATAAGGCCTTTTTATTAACAATTCTTTACTTGTCTGAAGCTACATCGAATCGAGCTACACTCCAGTAGAATGATCGCAATGCATTTCACAGCCATGGGTGTCTTGTGCGGCAGCTGACCCGGTTGCTGGCATATCTGCGTCCGTACCTGCCGCAATTTATCGGCTCCATCCTGCTACTGGCAGTGGTGGGGCTCATGGATGCATTCCGCATCCTGCTGATGGGCCCGATCATTGACCGGGTCTTGAATCCATCGTCGCCTAGCCGCGCGCTGGCGCTGTTCAATATACCGGGCACCCAGCATGTGGTGTACCTCCAGGATTTTGTTCCGCAGCATTTCCATAATCCTCTTACCGTGGTGGCCGTGGCGCTGGTTGGCACCGCGATCATCAAAGGAATCTGCGATTACGTTGGCACCTATCTGGTAAACCATGCCGGGTTTGGACTGATTACCGACCTGCGGAACCGCCTGTATGACCGCATTCTCCAACGGTCGATTGCTTTCTTCTCCCGCCACTCCACCGGCACGCTGGTTTCCACGGTGGTCAATGACGTGGAGAAGGTGCAGGTGACCTTGACGATTGCCCTGGCGGAATTCCTGCAGCAATTCTTTACCTTGTTGTTCCTGGTGGGCGTGGTGATTGTCCTGGGGCATAAGCTGTCTCTGGTCCTGCTGATCTTTGTTCCTTTTGTCATTGTGTCGGCGGGCAAAATAGGCCGGCGGGTCCGTTCCAACACGCGCAAAGGCCAGGACAAGCTGGCGGACATCCAGAACATTCTGCATGAAACGATTACCGGCAACCGGATTGTCAAAGCCTTCAGCATGGAGCAGTGGGAGAGCACGCGGTTCCGCGCCGCGGCCAAAAGGCTTTTCCGCGCCAATCTGAAATCTGTTGCCGCGCAGGCCATCAGCTCGCCCCTTATGGACATTATCGGCGCGTTGGCCGGCGCTCTGCTGTTGTGGCTGGGTCGCAGCCAGATCAAGACCGGAGCCATGACGGCGGGAGCTTTCATCGCTTTCATCATTGCGGTGTTTCGTCTTTATGATCCGGTGCGTAAAATGGCGTTTTTCAATAACAGCTTCCAACAGGCGCTGGGAGCGTCGCAGGAAATTTTCCGGTTCATGGATGAGAAAGATGAAATCCATGAACGTCCCGGCGCGGTGGTCCTGCCGGCGTTCCACGACCGTGTGCGCCTGGAAAATGTCACATTTTCTTACACTGGAAACAATGGCTCAGAGCCGGAGATCCTGCGCAATGTGAGTCTGGAGACCAGGGCCGGAGAAGTGGTGGCGATTGTGGGTTCCAGCGGCGCAGGCAAGAGCACGCTTGTGCATCTCATTCCGCGATTCTTTGACGTTACCAGCGGCTCCATTACCATTGATGGCCACGATATTCGCGAGGTGACCCTGGCTTCCTTGCGCGCCCAGATTGGCGTGGTTACCCAGGAAACAATTTTGTTCAATGACACGGTGCGCAATAACATCGCATACGGTCAGCCCAATGTGTCCGATGACGCCGTGATTGCCGCCGCCCAGACCGCCCTGGCGCATGACTTTATTATGCGGCTGCCGGAAGGGTATGACACGTTTATCGGCGAGCGGGGATTGCGTCTTTCCGGCGGTGAACGCCAGCGCATAGCCATTGCCCGGGCTTTGCTCAAAAATGCGCCGATCCTCATTCTTGATGAAGCCACCTCCGCGCTTGATACGGAGTCCGAGGCCCTGGTCCAGTCCGCGCTGCAGAACCTTATTACAGGACGTACTGTCTTTGTGATTGCCCACCGGCTAACCACGGTCCGCCACGCGGACCGCATCGTGGTGCTGGAAGGCGGCCACATCACCGATTCCGGAACCCATGAAGACCTGCTTACCCGCCTGGGTACCTACCGTAAATTATATGAATTGCAGTTTATGGATTTAGACCCCAAAATGGTTGACGAGGCCGCGGCTGTTGTCCGCGCTTCACAACTCAAAAGCTAGGATCCATTCAAACAAACATAATGTCCATCCGATCCATGACCGGATTCGCGCAGGTAAAGTCCCAGGTAAGTGATGGGATTTCATTCACGCTTTCCTTGAAGTCGGTGAACCACCGTTTCCTTGACCCCCAACTCCGCCTGCCCATGGATATGGACGAGCTGGAGATGAAAGTCCGCCGCGTGCTGAAAGAGCGGCTGGCGCGCGGGCACGTGGAGGTCACATTAAACGTAGATCGTCGCGGCGGCGGAGGATATGACTTTAACCGGGAGCTGGTGGGAGGCTACGTTGAGGCGTTCCGTAAAGCGGCGCGCGAATTCAATATCACGGGAGAGCCCGATTTGAACAATGTTTTCCGTATGCCGGGAGCGCTGGGCGTTCTGACCCCGCTGGATGGCAATTTGGAAGTCGCCGTGCTGGCTGCTTTGGACCAAGCCATTCAAAAACTGAACGTCATGCGTGAGCAGGAAGGACGTGGCATGGATGCTGAGCTGCGCCGCCGTCTGGCGTCCCTGGAGCAGGGTACGGAAGAGGTGTCCAGGATGCGGGCCGCCGTCTCCCGCGCTTATATGGAGAAGGTGCGGGCGCGCATGCAGGAGCTGATGGAGAACGCTGATCAGGACCGCATTCTGCAGGAAGCCGCTATTCTTGCCGAACGCAGTGACATTCAGGAAGAACTGGTCCGCCTGCATACTCACATTGAGCACTTCCGCAAGCTGCTGGACCAGGGCGGGGAAGTCGGCAAGAAACTTGACTTCCTGCTCCAGGAATTGAACCGCGAAGCCAACACGCTGCTCTCCAAGACATCGGGCGTATCCGGCGAAGGCCTGCGCATTACGGAGCTGGGATTGTTAATGAAATCGGAGATAGAGAAATGCCGTGAGCAGGTACAGAACCTGGAATGAGCGGCATACTTTACATCATCTCCGCGCCCTCTGGTTCCGGCAAAACTACCCTGGTGAATGAACTGCGGCAGTATGTGCCGAATCTGGAGTTTTCCATTTCCTTTACTACGCGATCTCCGCGTGGCAGCGAACAGGACAGCCGCGAATATCACTTCATCTCCCGTGAAGAATTTGAAGAGATGATCCGGCGCGATGAGTTTCTGGAGTACGCCCAGGTCTTTGGCAAGTACTATGGCACGGCAAAATCCATGCTGAAGCAGGCGGCAGACAGCGGCAATGATCTGCTGCTGGATATTGACGTGCAAGGCGAGCGCCAGGTCAAAGCGAAGATGCCGGATGCGATAAGCATCTTTGTGCTGCCTCCCAGCCGCGCGGAGCTGGAGTCGCGCTTGCGTAAGCGCAGCGTGAGCGAAAACATGCATGAAGAAGATGTGATACGCCGCCGCCTGGACACGGCCCGCCGGGAGATCGAGAACTATCCGAACTATGACTATATCCTGATCAACGACCGGCTGGAGCAATCGGTAGACCAGCTGCAGGCCATCGTCCTGGGGCAGCGCATCAAGCGGTCGAATCAACCTCCGACCCCGGAAGAGCAGAGGTATCTGGATGTGGCGGAGAAATGCCTGAAGGCCAGCATGGAAGACAAGATCAAAGATATTCTGGCCTCGTTCGATGAGCCGTCGCCCCGTTGATAGGGCGGTTGCTGGCGCATGATAGGAAGGGCTTGCGGCTTTAGGAAGCGCTTGCGCTATGGGATTACAATCTTTCTATGAAGATCGCCCTGGGTGTTACCGGCGGCATTGCGGCCTATAAGGCAGCGGAACTGGTCCGCCTTCTGCAGGACCGTGGCATGCGTGTGCAGGTGGTCATGACACGCGCAGCCCAGGAATTTGTTCGTCCGCTGACCTTCGCAGCCTTAAGCGGAGAGAAAGTCATTACGGATCTGTTCGGCGCGGGAGCGGAAGAACCCAACATCGATTCCGCCGTGGAGCATATTGCGGTGGCCCAGGCCATAGATGCCTTGGTCGTCGCTCCGGCCACCGCCGACGTGATTGCCAAATTCGCCCATGGCGAAGCCAACGATTTTCTGACCACATTGTTTCTGGCCACGACTGCGCCGGTAGTGGTAGCCCCGGCAATGAACGTAAACATGTGGGAAAATGCCGCTACCCAGGCCAATATTCAGACGTTGCGGGCACGCGGCGTCAACATCGTGGAACCGGACAGCGGCTATCTGGCATGCGGCATGGTGGGCGCAGGCCGGCTGGCGGCGAATGAAACCATTGTCCAGGCGGTGCTCCGTGCGCTGCACGCGGAGCAGGACCTTGCGGGAGAGACCATTCTTGTTACCGCCGGTCCAACGCGCGAGCCAATCGATCCGGTGCGTTACATCGGCAACCGCTCCAGCGGCAAGATGGGCTACGCGCTGGCGGAAGCGGCTTTGCGGCGCGGCGCAAAGGTGATTTTAATTTCCGGTCCTGCGTCGATCAAACCTCCGGCTTCAGCTGAGGTGGTGCAGGTTCAGACTGCCGCCGAGATGCGCGATGCAGTCCATGCAAATCTGGAGCGGGCCACCATGGTGATCAAGGCCGCAGCTGTAGCGGATTTCACCGTGCGCCAGGCAGCAGGAGAAAAGATCAAGCGCAATGGCCCACTCACCCTGGAACTTGAGCCCACCGTGGACATCCTGAAGGAAATCAGCGCCAGGAAAGGCAGCCGCCTGGTCATCGGCTTTGCTGCTGAGACGACCAACGTTCTGGCCAATGCCCGCAAGAAATTGGAAAGCAAATCGCTCGATGCCATTGTGCTCAACGATGTTTCGCAACCGGGCATTGGTTTTGATTCTGAACGTAACGCCGTCACCATTGTTACTCCCGCAGGGGTTGAGAACGTGCCCGAGACAAGCAAATGGGAAGTGGCCCACCGGGTACTGGACGCTATCGTAAAACTCAAGGCCGAACGCCACGCGTCTTCCACGCGGCATTAAATTACGCGGCATCTCACTGTTTCCCGCTTGCACTCCGGGTGTCTGAAGTCCTAAACTCTTCCGTTTCCCATATGAGCCTGCCATTACTCCCGATCACCACCATTGCCGGCAAACTGAATCTGCCTGAATCATATTTTGAACCCATTGGCCGATACGGCGCCAAGCTGAACCTGGACCTGCTTTCCGATCCGGCCTTCCCACCGCGCGGCAAGCTCATTCTGGTTACGGCCACCACGCCCACCGCTTCAGGAGAAGGGAAGACTGTGACTTCCATTGGCCTGACGCAGGGGCTGGAACGGATTGGCCGTAGGACGATCATCACGTCTCGCGAGCCGTCTCTGGGGCCGGTATTCGGCATGAAAGGCGGGGCCGCTGGAGGTGGCAAATCACAGATTGAGCCCAGCCAGAAAATTAATCTCCATTTCCATGGCGATTTTCACGCCATCACAACAGCGCACAATTTGCTGGCGGCGCTGATGGATGCCCATGTTTTCCATGGCAATGACCTGGGTCTGGATATTGAGCGGATCACGTGGCCGCGCACCATGGACATGAATGATCGGACGCTACGCCGCATCACGGTGGAGATCGGCGAGAAAAAGGGCGGCCCGGTACGCAAAACAGGATTCGTTATCACAGCTGCGTCGGAAGTGATGGCGATCATGGCGCTGGCCAGCAGCTTGCAAGACCTGCGGCGGCGGCTGGATGCCATTGTTATTGGCGTTTCCAGGGCGGGCAAGCCGGTGCGAGCTGCCGATCTGGGCGCAACCGGCGCAATGATGGCGCTCTTAAGTGAAGCGATTCTTCCCAACCTGGTGCAGACCACGGAGGGCACTCCGGCCATGGTGCATACCGGGCCGTTCGGCAATATTGCGCACGGGACCAGCAGCATCATTTCTCATCAGATGGGAGTGCGCCTGGCGGATTATGTGGTGAATGAAGCGGGATTTGCCGCCGATTTGGGAGCAGAAAAATATTTTGATATTGTGATGCGCTCTTCAGGGATCGCGCCGGCATGCGCTGTGCTTGTGACCACTGTGCAGAGCATGCGCAATCAAGGAGAAGGCGACCTGGAGCGCGGGCTGCCGAACCTGGCCCGGCATATCCAGAACCTGAAGCGTTTTGGCGTGCCCACGGTTGTAGCGTTGAACCGGTTTCCCACTGACAGCGATGCCGATCTCAAAAAGCTGGCCGACTATTGCGCCGAACAGGGAGCCACAAGCGCACTGAGCGAGGCCTACACCAAGGGCGGGGCCGGCGCTACTGCACTGGCAGAAAAAGTGATTGAGACGATTGAGAAAAATCCAAATCCAGCAGTGAAGCCCATTTACTCACTGGATGAGACCCTGGAAGCCAAAATCAACAAAGTGGCCACAAATATTTATGGTGCTGCCGGTG
>DAHUXF010000589.1 GCA_027307295.1 Acidobacteriaceae bacterium | reverse complement strand
CCATTGTCCTTGCTGTGTTTGGCATGCGTTATCTGTGGCGCCGCAAGCCGGAACTCACATTTGCCATTGTTTCCGCCAGCATCCTACTGGTGTTGTTCATATCATGTATTTCATTTGCTGGAGGAGATTGGTGTTGGGGACCACGTTATTTAGTGGTGGTACTCCCTCTTTGGGCACTTGTTCTCCCCTTCGCTTCGCGTGACGGCAAAGTTCGCCGTGATCTGGTCCTTGCGACCATTGGTACCGGCGTTGTGGTGCAACTCCTGGCGCTCAGCGTTGAAAACCAGCGTTTCTTTTTTGCCAGGGGCCTGAATGATTTCTTCTGGGCGCAGGATCCATGGTTTTATTTTAAGCATAGCGCGCTATTTGCACGGGTTGGGGAGGTCTTTTCCATGAAGGACCATCTGCCGCCAACAGCTCGTCTCTTCAACTCTATTCCTGTCCCTGAATGGTCAACATACGCGATATTAGGTCCTCCACCCTGGATACCACGAAGTGCTGCTCCCCAATGGATGCTCAATTTCAAGATCTATTATCTTCCGCGGCCCTGGCCGCTTTGGATGCCATCCATTCAACCTGCTTTACGGCCTATCAATCTTCAACTTTGGCTATGGGGGCTTTTAGGTATTCTGACGATGGGAATTGCATTTATTCAGCGCGGCTTTTCGAACGCCAAAATATCCGTCAGTGATCAGAATGTTGCCATGGAGCCGGAGGTCGCTCAATCATGATTTCCTCAATCTCAGATAATTTTCTGACAGAAACTCTGCCTTCCGCAGCAGAAGATGTTGAATCAGTCCCTGAACTGACTATCTTGCTGCCCTGTTTGAACGAGAGCGAAACTCTCGAAATATGCATTCGAAAAGCGCAACGGTTCATGGAGGCAAACCACATTTGCGGCGAAGTCCTGGTAAGTGATAACGGCTCGCAGGACGGCTCGCAGGAAATTGCGCGCCGGTGCCATGCGCGAGTGATTGATGTCCCGGTTCGCGGGTACGGTGCTGCGCTGATCTATGGCAGTCTTGGCGCTCGCGGAAAGTACATCGTCATGGGTGATTCCGACGATAGTTACGATTTTTCCAATCTCTTGCCCTTTGTTGAAAAACTTCGCGCTGGATATGACCTTGTAATGGGCAACCGGCTCATTGGCGGCATCAAGCCCGGGGCCATGCCATGGAAGAACCGCTGGATCGGAACACCTGCCTTATCGGCTGTCGGGCGGCTCTTCTTCCGTTGCCCCGTGGGGGACTTCAATTGTGGACTGCGCGGCTATTCTGCTGACGCGTTCAAAAAGATGAACTTGAGGACCACCGGGATGGAATTTGCCTCGGAAATGATTGTAAAGGCGACATTGCTGGAGATGAAAATTGCCGAGGTCCCAACAACGTTGAGCCCTGATGGACGCACGCGTCCGCCCCATCTTCGTCCCTGGCGTGATGGCTGGCGACATCTTCGTTTCATGCTTTTATACAGCCCACGGTGGTTGTTCTTTTATCCAGGTCTTGTACTCATGTTGGCTGGTTTGCTGATTGGGGGTTGGATACTGCCACAGCCCAGACGGATTGGCGCTGTGACGGTGGATATTCATACCTTGTTTTTCTGTTCCATTGGGGTATTAGTCGGCTTCCAGGCGATACTCTTCTCAATTTTTAGCAAGACCTTCGCAATGGCGGAAGGTCTGCTGCCGCCTGACCGCAAGATGGACAAAGCCCTCCGTCTTTTCAATATGGAAGTCTGGCTTGTGATTGGGACTCTTCTGGTGGCCGCGGGGTTGGGAGGAGCAGTTTTTGGCGTTATGGTTTGGGAAAGACACGGTTTCGGGGCTCTGGTCCCCTCTCACGTCATGCGCGTCGCTATTCCGTCAGGACTTTCATTGGCCCTGGGTTTCCAGATTGTGTTGTCAAGTTTCTTCCTTAGCCTTTTAGGCATGGCGCGAAAGTGAATCCGCGAAAGTAAATCGCGATGAGGCACGCTGCGATTTCATACAAGTTTTTAGGGCCATGTATGTAGCTGCACCACAACCAATGAATCATCGGT
>DAHUXF010000588.1 GCA_027307295.1 Acidobacteriaceae bacterium | reverse complement strand
TCAACTGGGCTGAAGTTTCAGTCCCCTCAAAATACAACGAATGCTCGGCGCCATCATCTGCGGAGAATCGAACCCGTGCTCTCCACCACTGCACCACCGCTGCCACCCCGGCCCGCAACCTATCCAGCAGCCATCTTCCGGCAGCCAGCGCTCGGTCAATCAGCCAGAGGATTGCGGTATCAACACGCTCGCGTACGCCGTCAATGATTTCCCGAATGCGCGCTCCAATACCGCCCAAGCCGGCATAGTTGCCCAGGAATCCAATGACCACCGGCATAATCATGCGCAAACCGGTTTCAACTCCCTGGGCAGCCGGATCAATTACACCCTGGGCAATTTGTATGACGGTATCGAAAACAGTGATAAGGACCTGAATAATTCTCCGCGCGTATTCAATCGCCGTTTGAATTGCCTGATAAATAGCAACCACGGCCTCAAGAACGGCGCTGAGTCCGGCAGTGGCAGCCATGGCTGCAAGGCGCGCGCCAACGATGGCGAAAATGCGCGTCATCACCCAGCGCACGGCGGTTTCCAAAACCATGTTTCCCAGATCGCGCAGCCGCTCTACAATCATTCTCCATATGCCCGCCGGTCCTTCGCGAATGGCAACACTCACCCACTCCCAAACTCCGGTCAGCACATTAAGGACCGTGCGGATACGCGCCACCGCCGGACGGCCAATGCGCGTAGCCAGCAGATCAAGCACGTGATCGAGCGAGATGCCCAGCACATCAAGAACAAAACCGAAGACAGCGCGGAAATCAGTCCACGAAGATGGCGGCGTAATGCCTCGCTCACTCACGGCGTTGAACAACCATCCCTGAACGCCATACCAAAGATGCGAGAGGAAGTTGCTCGCAAAGCGGCCCAGGCCGCGCAGGATGGCCTGAAGCGCGCTACGGATGAAACGGATCGGCGCCGCCAACACCGCATCCCAGGCGCGACCGGCCTTGTCAATCAATTGGCGAACCAGATCAACGGGAATGCGCAGGGCCCGGACCACAATCCCGAAAGCGGTGCGCATGGCGCCCCATAGATCAAAGTCACGGAAAATCTGCCGCACCAGCAGCATGATGCTGGCGCGAGTCTGCTGCCATGCTTCCGGCGTAGCTCCCAATTCACTGAAGAAAGGAATCTGCCGGAGGATCAACGGGATAAAGAAGTCAATAAACGGGTCGCGGATACAGGCAGGGATCGCGTTCCAGATGCGCGCTCCGAACTCATACGTAAGCCGCATAATATTGCGGACTACGGCTGCCACTCTGCGCAGGAAATCGAGAACGGGACGGAGGAAGATAACCAGGCGTTGCAGCACGCTGCCCACCCAGTTCACGAATGACATCACATGGTCCATCACCCAGTTCACAAGTTCGCCAAATCGCTCCGCCAGCCACGTTAGTCCTCGGGCAATGAAACCAATGATGGTGCCGGCCACCGCTCCTGCGGCATTTCCCAGCCCACCGACAATGCTGTTCAGCTTGTCCGCCAGGAACTGCGCCTTCTCACGCAGGAAAGCGGCCACCCGGTTGATGGTGTTGACAATGCCGGGGATAATTTCATTCTGAAGAATGTTGCGGCCATTCACGATGCCGCCGCGTGTGCCAAAATACTGGCGTATTGCCTGTACGCCGCGGATCACTCCATAAGCAATGGCTCCAATGGCAATGATGGGCCCTGCGGGCGAGAGCATCAGCAGAATGCCGCCGACGACCATCAGGGGACGCTTGAAGCGCTCAATGAACGGAAGAATGTAATGGTCCCAGGCGTTCTGTGCCTTACGCTGCACCCACTGAATAATTCCATTCTGGCCTTCCGGCCCTTCACCAATGCCCAGCTTGTTCTTTACCCAGCGCCAGGCGCGCATCAAAACGCGGCGGATGGGCGCGGTGATGTCCCATATCCAGCGACCAAAGCGTTGGATTGCCGCCCACGCAGCGCCGCCGACGCGTTGCAGGAAACTCCACACAGGCGCGCCGAAACGGTCCCAAAGCCCGCCAAAGAAAGCGCTCACGCGCTGCCCCAGGTGCTTGATGCGATCGATGATGGGAGAGGCAAT
>DAHUXF010000587.1 GCA_027307295.1 Acidobacteriaceae bacterium | reverse complement strand
CCGCCAACAAGCAAACCGCGAAGGCAACGAGCCCTGCCGGTCACTCGCCGACTTCATCGCGCCAAAAGAGACAGGGCTGCCCGATTACATCGGTGCTTTTGCGGTAACCAGCGGGATCGGCTTGAAGGAACTATGTGACCGCTTCCGGGCCCAGCACGATGACTACAACGCGATCATGGCGGAAGCCGTCGCTGACCGCCTGGCGGAAGCTTTTGCCGAATGCCTGCATAAACGTGTGCGGGATGAATGGGGTTACGGACGCGAAGAGAATCTGAGCAGCGCGGACCTCATCCAGGAGAAATATCGCGGAATCAGGCCCGCCGCCGGTTATCCGGCGTGCCCGGACCACACGGAGAAAGGCCCGCTCTGGCGGTTGCTTGATGTGCAAACCAATACCGGAATTCTGATTACCGAATCGTTTGCCATGTGGCCCGGATCGAGCGTAAGCGGGCTCTACTTCGCCCACCCGGAATCGCGGTATTTCAACCTGGGCAAGATTGACCGCGATCAGGTCGCGGACTATCACAAACGCAAAGGAATGACCGTGTCTGAGGTCGAGCGCTGGCTCGGTCAAAACCTGAACTACGACCCTGCGGAGGTACCATCCGGAGCTGTGGTCGCAATGACCAGTTGAATTTTTCAGAGATCGCTTCGGACTACCAACCCCCTACTGTTTTGACCCTGCACCCAGGCGTGGTAAGAAGCGGTTGACTGGACTTTCACCGGATTTCGTGGACAATTTACAATCGTTTGAGCCGCAAGGAGACTTATGCCTCTTACCCTGAGCCGCCGCGCTGTGCGCACTGTTCAATCTGAAATTCGGGCCATGTCCGTGGCCTGTGAAAAAGTGCAGGGCATCAACCTGGCCCAGGGGGTTTGCGATACAGAGGTGCCGGAGCCGGTGCGTGCAGGCGCAAAGCATGCGATGGACCACGGCATCAACAGTTACACGCGCGCGGAAGGGCTCACGGCCATCCGGCAGGCCATTGCCGGCAAGATGCAGCGCTTCAACGGAATTGCCTGCGATCCGGAGACCGAAGTCATTGTGAACTCCGGGTCTACCGGGGCATTTTATGCGGCGTGTCTGGCACTGCTGAATCCGGGCGACGAGGTCATTCTGTTTGAACCTTATTATGGCTACCATCTCAACACCCTGGTTGCCGTGGAGGCGGTGCCGCTTTATGTGACGCTGCGCGCGCCGGAGTGGACATTCAATCGCGAAGACCTGGAGCGCACGGTCACGCTCCGTACGCGGGCCATCCTGCTGAACTCTCCCGCCAATCCTTCCGGCAAAGTTTTTACCCGTGAAGAGATGGAATGGATTGCCAGCTTTGCCAAGCGGCATGATCTGTTTGTCTTTACTGATGAAATCTATGAATACTTTATCTATGAAGGTCAGCACATCAGCATGGCCACCCTTCCCGGCATGCGTGAGCGGACCATCACCATGTCCGGCTACTCCAAAACATTCAGCATTACCGGCTGGCGCATTGGCTACACCGTTTGCGACCAGCGCTGGGCGCAGGGAATTTCCTATTTCCATGACCTGATCTATGTCTGCGCTCCTGCTCCGCTGCAGATCGGCGTGGCGGAAGGCATTCGCAACCTGCCGGAAAGCTTTTATCAGGAGATCGGCACGGAGTACGTACAGAAACGTGATCTGCTTTGCGGCACTCTGAAGGAAATCGGCCTTACGCCTTCCGTGCCCAAGGGCGCATATTACGTGCTGGCCGAAGTGTCCGCGCTGCCGGGCAGGACCAGCCGAGAAAAGGCCATGCATTTGCTGGACATGACGGGCGTGGCCTCCGTTGCAGGCTCGGCTTTCTATCACGGCGATGGCGGAGAAAACCTGCTCCGCTTCTGCTTTGCCAAAACCGATGCCGAGCTGGCGGAAGCCTGCCGCAGATTGCAGCAGCTGCCGGAGAAGTTGCGCGGTAAAGCTTTAGCCACGAATGTACGTGCATAGCAAGAATTGGAATTAAAGAGATTTCGCCGCAGATTTGCGCGGATAACGCTGATCAAAGAGGATTGGCCGCGAAATAGCGCGAATTTACAGACGAGTC
>DAHUXF010000586.1 GCA_027307295.1 Acidobacteriaceae bacterium | reverse complement strand
AGCAACGTCTGTGAAGACCGCATTCACCCCGCTCCACGATCGGATTTTGGTGCGCAGGGTGGAAGAGACCGAAACCATTCGCGGGGGCATCATCATCCCCGATGCTGCCAAGGAGAAGCCTGTCGAGGGCGAGGTCATCGCGGTGGGCAGCGGTAAGTTCCACGAGGATGGCAAGCAGCGCCCGCTCGACGTGAAGAAGGGCGACCGCGTTCTGTTCGGCAAATATTCCGGATCAGAAATCAAGATTGATGGCGAAGAGCTGCTCATCATGAAGGAAGACGAGATTCTCGGAATCCTGAGCGGCGCAGCCAAAGGCGCTGAAAAGCTTGAAAAAGTCGGCGCGGCCAAGCGGTAAATCAGGCAAACGGAACCAGGCGCTCTCCTTGAGCAATCTCTGGAGCGCCGGACGCGACCCTCGATTGTGATTTGGCCCTCTGAGCAGTAAGAAAACATCAATCCGCTTTGATGCGGAAGAATTTTTGATAGGAGATTCAGCAATGGCAAAACAAATTGTGCACGGTGAAGAATCCCGCCAGGCGATTCTGCGTGGCGTGAATATACTGGCAGACGCTGTAAAAGTGACGCTGGGCCCCCGCGGCCGTAACGTCGTCATCAACAAGAAGTTTGGTTCCCCGGTCATTACCAAGGACGGCGTGACCGTAGCCAAGGAAATTGAACTGGGCGACAACCTGGAAAATATGGGCGCACAGATGGTGCGCGAAGTGGCCAGCAAAACCAGTGACGTAGCTGGTGACGGCACCACCACCGCCACGGTCCTGGCCCAGGCCATCTATCGTGACGGCGTAAAAACTGTGGCTGCCGGCGCCAACCCGATGGCCCTGAAGCGCGGCATTGAGCGCGCTGTTTCCACCATCTGCGGCACCCTCAACAAAGACGGCGAGCGCAGCAAAGGCTTCCTGGATTCCCTCTCCAAACCCGTCAGCGGCGATATGATTGCCCAGGTCGGCACCATCTCCGCCAACAACGATGAAACCATTGGACGCATTATTGCCGAAGCCATGAAGAAAGTCGGCAAAGACGGCGTGATCACCGTGGAAGAATCGCGCACCATGGAAACCAGCCTGGAAGTGGTGGAAGGCATGCAGTTTGACCGCGGCTATCTCTCACCCTACTTCGTGACCGACCCCGAGCGCATGGAGGCCGTCCTCGACGACGCCTACATCCTCATCAATGAAAAGAAAATCAGCACCATGAAAGACCTGCTCCCGATCCTGGAACAGGTGGCCAAGCAGGGCCGTCCGCTGTTGATCATCGCTGAAGATGTTGACGGCGAAGCTCTGGCAACCCTGGTGGTCAACAAGCTGCGCGGCACGCTGCAGGTTTGCGCAGTGAAAGCTCCGGGCTTTGGCGATCGCCGCAAGGCCATGCTGCAGGACATCGCGATCCTCACCGGCGGAAAAGCCATCACGGAAGATCTTGGCATTAAGCTGGAAAATATTGAGGTCGCCGATCTGGGCCGCGCCAAGAAAATCACCATCGACAAAGACAACACCACCATCGTGGAAGGTAAAGGCAAGGGCACGGAGATTGAAGGCCGCGTCCGCGAAATCCGCAGCCAGTCTGAGAAAGCCACCAGCGACTATGACCGCGAGAAGCTGCAGGAGCGGCTGGCAAAACTGGTGGGTGGCGTTGCCGTGATTAAGGTCGGCGCTGCTACGGAAACCGAAATGAAAGAAAAGAAAGCCCGCGTGGAAGATGCAATGCACGCAACCCGCGCTGCCGTGGAAGAAGGCATTGTCCCCGGCGGCGGAGTGGCTCTGGCCCGTTGCGCCGCAGCGCTCGACAAGGTCAAAGCCGAAGGCGATGAGCAGATCGGTATCAACATCGTGAAGCGCGCCATCACCGAGCCCCTGCGCATGATCGCCGAGAACGCCGGCGAAGAAGGCGCGATTGTTCTGGGCAAGGTGAACGACTCCAAGGACAATAACTTCGGCTTCAATGCCCTGACCAGCGAGTACGAAGACCTGGTCAAGGCGGGCGTGCTCGATCCGACCAAAGTCGTGCGCACCGCACTGACCAACGCCGGCTCGATCGCGTCACTCATGC
>DAHUXF010000585.1 GCA_027307295.1 Acidobacteriaceae bacterium | reverse complement strand
ATCGCGCTTTCTGGTCGCCGGGGCCAAACGGTCTCTATGGGTGCGCACGCGCCAGGGCCGTTTAGGCGAAGCCATGCCGGACATAGAACGCAAGATCGCCGGGGCCGAAAACGTGATTATGGAATCCAACAGCGTACTCGGTTTTCTCCAGCCGGACCTTTATCTCTCCGTGCTGGATGCCGGCAACGAAGACTTTAAGGATTCAGCCCGCGAGTTTCTGGGCCGCGCGGACGCAATCATCCTCCATCAGTCAGAAGGCACATCGAAATGGAAAACAGTATCCATGGATGCGCTGGCGCAGAAGCCCGTTTTCAGAATCCAGCCGCCGCCTTATGTCACCGAGGAGATTGTGGCGTTCGTCCGGGCGCGAATCGCTGCCAGATTGGCAGTATCGCGGTAGCAAACTCTATAGTAGCGCCCAAGAAACAACTTCTACCGCGGAGACGCTGAGGCGCAGAGGAACGTGAAGAAAACTTGCTCTGTGATTTACGTAGACTGACGCCGGTCGGATTTCATTTGGTACAACTTTTCCTGATCAGTGCTCATCCGTGTAAATCAGTGGTAAGACCTCATTCCTCAGCGCAAATCTGCGGCGAAAACTTTTCTAGCGCGGGCCGGTCATTGGAGGCATGGGCTGCTCGCGGCGCGGTCCATCGCCCCGCTTTTGCGTGTCCTCGGCGTCAGGTTCGCGGACAAAGCCGGTGGTTGAGGGCGGGGTCCCGCGAATTCCTTTTTTCAAATTCTTAAGCACGTCATCTTTATCCAGGTTGTAATCGCGGGATAGCCGCTTCAGGGCCAGGGTAACAATGTCTGAATGATGGATGTCCTCGGTGCCCTGGACCCGTTTGATGTCGAGCCAGATTTTGTGGACCAGATGCACGTCTTCCGTCTTCATGGTGGGGGTGTGCGGCCCAATGCGATAGCTTTCCACCGTGGAGTCATGCCGTACGACCTGGAAGACGAATTGGCGCTTGGGTTCGGCCATGGCTTCCCAGGCCTGTCCCAGGCGGAATGCCTGCTCCTCGCCCGTCATCTTGCTGGAAAGACCGGAAACCACGGCGGAACATTCCAGCGAGTTGGCGGTCTGCACAATCGCGGACCATACGTCGCGCGCGGGGACCACCAGCAAGGAAATGGTTTTGCCATAGCTCTCAGCAATGGAGACTGCTTTGGTGAAGAGCGTTTGCTCGTAGTCGCTGAAGATCTGCTCCATGGCCAGGTCGCGCTCCGCGCTGCCATAGCCGGTAAGACGGGCCTCCATCACCAAAACGTCGGTCTCTCTGGTGTCTGTGGTTTCAATGGCCCAGCGCAGATGGTTCAGGGTGTTATAGTCGCGCACGGTTACCAGCACGCTTCCCGTCCTTACTTGCACGGCGTCGCGGCCAATGGTTTCCTGGTGGAGCAACTGAAAGTGCTCTTTCATCTGCTGTTCTATGTGGGCAAACTTCCGCTTGTTTACCTTTTCTGAAATCGTAAACAGGAAAAAGAACACCAGCGAAAACACCAGGCCGGCAACCGTGGCCACTTTCTTGGTGAACAGATTCACAATGGCCGTGGAGAGCAGCACCAGGTGGACGGAAGCCAGGCCAATCGGCAGATCAAGTTTGCCGATCTTGATATTCGGAGGCACACGCCATCCGCGCTCTCCTTTGTATTTAAAGCGCAGCAGGAGCATGGCCAGGCTGTTGAAGGTGAAACTCCAGATCACGCCGAAAGCGTAGGCTTCGCCAAGAACATATACGTCGCCCCGGCTGAGGATGACCGTGACCAACTGCATCCCGACAATCAGATTAATAATGCGGTAGCTGGTGCCGAATCTTTTGTGCGGACGGCGGAACCAGTCCGTGAGGACGCCATCTTCAGAAACGCGGTTCAAAACGCCATTCGAGCCGATGATGGAAGTATTGATGGCCCCGGAAAGAATTAAAAAACCGACCACAACAACGAATGTCCGGAAGACCAACTTGAGCACATGCGGCCCTATCATGTACATGGCCATGCCGCTGATCAGGTTGTCTTTGTAGACGGGAACGCGGACTGCGTCCGGAATGAGCATGACGGAGAGCAGC
>DAHUXF010000584.1 GCA_027307295.1 Acidobacteriaceae bacterium | reverse complement strand
CGCTGGCCCGGAGATACTTTCCAAACGAAGAACCGATCGGCAAACTCGTACAGACTTCGATGGTCACCGGTGCCGGCCTGGCCGTCACGGAGAGCCGGCCGAGGGAAATTGTCGGTGTGGTGCGCGACGCAAAATTTGCGGGATGGGGACTGAACCGTCCGGCGCGTCCCATGTTCTATGTGCCGTTGGCCCAGACGGTGGATTACAAAAACGATTTGATGAAGCGCATTGAAGTACGCTCGCATTTCGCCGGCGGAATCATGCTGGTGACGAATACGCCTCCGGGCATGCTTGAACCGCTGCTCACGCGCGCTTTGGCGGAAGTTGATCCCAATCTCACCATCACCAGCGTAAGGACCATGCAGCAGCAGATTGATCTAAGCTTCAGCCAGGAACGCGCTGTCGCCAGCCTTGCCGGACTTTTTGGGATCGTAGCGCTGCTGCTGGCCGCCATTGGATTGTACGGCGTTACAGCATACACCGTTGCGCAGCGGACACAGGAGATCGGCATTCGCATGGCGCTGGGCGCAGACCGCGCTAAAGTGGTTCAACTGGTGCTGGCTGGCGCGTCCAAACGGGTATTGGCCGGGCTGCTGCTGGGCGTGCCGCTCTCCATTGGCGCGGGACGCCTTATTGCCGCCCAGCTTTACGGCGTTTCCACCTGGGACCCCATGGCCCTGGGCATTGCCGCAGGAGCGCTTGCGATTGCGGCATTTTTCGCCGCTGTGATTCCCGCCCGCCGCGCGGCCTCTATTTCACCTATGAAGGCTCTGAGGACGGAGTAGAGCGATAGGGAACCGGTGGCCTATTCCCGTTTTTCTGTTCGTTGTGGCAAGGCAGTCGCAGGGATTTCTTTAGGACCAACCGTAAGCCACTTCACCTGAAAAGAGCCTTTATACCCAAACAGCCGTCCCCAGGTTCGATTGGTGACGACGACCTGGATGCGAAAGCAGTGCTGCGCGTCGTCATACCACTCACAAACATCGGCAATGCCGGAGAAGATCATTGGAAAGGAAAACCCAATTGGGCCTTCGTAGAAACGCTGGGCGCCAGAGCGAAGACGCAGACCGCCATTGGGATCGACCTTCAGATCGATATCTACGGCCAGATGCTGGTGGGTTCCAAGATAATCAACAATACAGCCGCGCTTTTCGCTATAGAGCATATACGCATCGAATCGGCGAGTCCGTCTGGCATGAAATGTGCGCAGCCACGTGACGGTCTCGCGTCCTAGTTCGTCAAGGTAAGCATAATTCGCAATTTCAAAAGGAATGTTTCGCCCGCTCTCCGGGAACATAATGCGGCGCCAGGAGCCCAAATACAGAAAGGGCAGAGTGTACGCCGGACTGTGCCAGAGTTCCTCCATGATGCCTGTGCCTATTGCCGCAATGTTGTCTTTGCTGGAAAAACCGAAGCGACGCTGGATTTCAGGATGAAGACGGGAAAAATCTGAGCCCAGTACTTGCTCATAAATAGATCTCATTGCAATCCCTTGGGCGCTATTCGCAAGCACCGTGAACTTGATGGAAGCTGTTTTGCCGCAAGATAGCCAATCATTGCAAGCAACATTACCGCTAGGTTCAGGGTCACTGGATTAAACGCAGCCACGAGATAGGAGGGGCTTTTCAAAGCGATTATGGCAATTGCCGCCGCCATTGCCAGAATGTTCAAAAGAAAGAGTGGCCGCCATCGCCAAAATACGAGTGTAACAACTGCAAGCGCCAATTCCGCCGCACCGATCCAAGGTAAACAAAAAGATGACAAGCCTGCGGCATGGAGCATGATCCGCTCGTCCGGGCTGGGAAACAGAAGCTTGGGCATAAGTCCTTGCCACAACCATATGAAGGCAATACCTATTCGCGCGCAGGCATGAATCAACGCCAACCGTAAACTGACCTGAGGCGGGATGCCGCGCTCAATCCAAAGACGCAGCCGGTCAAAGCTCCATGCCGTCGCCCAGCCAATCAACGGACGAAACAGCCAGTCCAGCAGACGGCCCGCGGCTCCAAAGCGCGTTCGATAGTCATACCAGGTCAGGAACCTTGTCCCGTTGAGCGTTGGAATGTATTG
>DAHUXF010000583.1 GCA_027307295.1 Acidobacteriaceae bacterium | reverse complement strand
GTGGAGCAGACCTCCGCTGCAACATTGGAGCAGGACCAACTGCTCGGCCCCGGCAGTGCGCTATACCTGGTTAAAGCATGCTTGGATGCAGAACAGATGACACAAAAACCACGGTTGTGGTTTGTCACTTGTGGGGCCCAGTTTATTCCGCAGGCCCCAAGGCCGGTTTCTCCGATCCAGGCTGCCCTCTGGGGCTTCGGAACCAGCATCGCTGCTGAACATCGAGAGCTGCTGGGAGGATTAGTCGATCTGGATTCCCAGGATTCGGCGGAAGGTGCTGCCGACATTCTTGCAGCGGTTTTATGCGCCGCCACCTCTGAAGATCAAATCGCCGTACGGTCGCGGCAAAGCTTTGTTCCCCGCCTGGAGAGGCAGCGGGAGCCGGTCCAACCAACGCCTTCATTCAAGACGGATGCCAGTTACCTGATTACCGGGGCCTTCGGAGGAATTGGGCTCAAGGTTGGAGAGTGGCTGGTAGCCCACGGAGCAAGGAATCTGATCATGCTGGGGCGCAACGCGCCACCACCGCGTAGTGACTGGGCCAACGTGGCGCCCGGCACTCGGGCGGCACGGCAAATCGCCGCAGTCCGCGATCTGGAAGCACAGGGCGCCAGAGTAATATTCGAATCAATCGATATCGCGAATGAAAGCGCGGCGATTACATTTTTCCACGACCGGGCTTCGGCGTTTCCACCTGTGCGCGGCATCCTGCATACGGCTGGAATTGGCCGTGGCGACACGCTTGTGAAGCTGGGTATGGATACGGTCACTGAGGTCATGAGACCCAAGGTTGCTGGAACCTGGGTTTTGCACCAGATATCCCAGCAGTTTACGCTTGATTTCTTCATTGTGTTTTCCTCTGCCACTCACCAACTGGGTGTGCTGGGGCAAGGAGCCGCAGCTTATAGCGCCGCCAGCGCTTTCCTTGATGCGTTCGCCCAATATCGCAGAACTGTTGCGCAGACCGCCCTGAGTATTGACTGGGGTCCTTGGTCAAGAGTAGGCATGGCTGCGGAAACGGGCAATGTGGCGCGCCTGCAGAGTTTTGGCATAAGTCCTGTTTCGCCCAGGCGAGGACTAGATGCGCTAGGTCATTTTCTTCACCGGGAACTCGCGCAAGCATGGGTCATTGGCGTTAACTGGAAACAATTTGTTGGTGTGGACTCCAGTTTGATGCAATGGCCATTTGTGTCTGATCTGGTGAACGAGGCGGCTCCGGGTGGTGAGAGCGAAGAGGTGATCGCAAGGCGAGTCGAGCTGCTTGCGGGCCTCAGGCGACTCCCCGCCAAAGCCAGGGCAAAACGGTTGGAAGCGTTTATTCAAGACCAAATCGTGTCTGTTATGGGGTTGGAATCTGCCGGGGATGTCGATTGGCGCCGTGGGCTATTCGATATTGGCATGGATTCTCTGATGGCGCTCAATCTGAAGAACCGGCTTCAGTCCGATCTCGGAATCCCCATTTCATCCACGTTGGTGTTTGACCATCCCACCGTGGAATCCATTGCTTCATTCCTGTCGCAGCAAATGTTTCCTGAAGAGAGCCGCGCGCACGCCGCGCCCGCCGAAAGCCCCGGACTGGAGCAGGACGTGTTGGCAGCCGCTGAAGAAATTCGCGGTTTGGATGAACAGGAAATGGAACAAATGCTCGAAAAGAAAATCAGCACTCTTTAGATAATGCCCAATCCAATTCACCATTCAGAATCGCGGAGCGAACACTCTCCATTGCAGCGGGCTTACCTCAAGATTGTAGAGTTGGAAGCCAAGCTCAAAGCAGCCCGCCGCGAGAACGAGCCGATTGCGATTATTGGCATGGCTTGCCGGTTTCCTGGGCACGCAAATAGCCCGCGTCAATATTGGCGGCTATTGTCCGAGGCAACAGACGCCATTAGCGAGATTCCACGCGACCGCTGGAATGTGGACGCGCTATTTTCTCCAGATCCGCAGGCGCCAGGCAAGATGTACACGCGCTGGGGTGGTTTTATCGAAAATGTCGACCAGTTCGACCCTCAGTTTTTTTCTATCACTCCGCGCGAAGCTGTCACGATGGATCCCCAACAACGGCTCCTGTTGGAGGTTACAC
>DAHUXF010000582.1 GCA_027307295.1 Acidobacteriaceae bacterium | reverse complement strand
GAGCGCCAGCACGACCGCTTTGATGCTGCTGATTGCTGACTGCTTCCGCGCCAACGGCTTGCCTACATTCTCGGCAGAGGGCGGCTGGGATCGCCGGAGCCGCCGTCGGGGGAGATGCCCAGTCCTCCGGTGGTGCCGCCGGTGCCGCTTGCCGTTACGGTGGCCACGATGCCCACGCGCATCTGTCCACGATAAATGGCCTGCACATAATCGTTGTAATTGATCCACACGCGATGTATGCCCGCGTTGAAGTCATAACTGATCCAGTAAGTGGTTGTGACCTGCGGTGCTCCACCCAGCACTTCAACCACGGTAAGGGTCTGTCCGGGGATGGTGCGAACGTTCTGGTCTTTCATCTTCCATGCGCTGTACGCTGTGCCTGCGCCGCCTGGCCCGTATACGCGGATATTCACCGCTGTCCCGCTGGTAAAAACGGAATCAATGGTCGCGTTGTTGGCCGGCGTCTCATCGTGGTTGCCAAAGATGCCGTTGAACGGGAAGCTATACGCCGTGGCTTTGGCCAGCGACTGCTCCATCAGTCCCAGGCGGTTGAAACTGGTGAATTTGAAAAAGATGGTCGTGCCCACCAGCATGGGATCGGCCTCCCAGACAAATACGCCGCTATCCAGCCGCAAGAATGGCGCGCCGATGTTGTGCGTAACGTTGGGCGAGCCAAACACGCCACGCCGCAAACGCGCCGCCACGGTGGCCGTTCCGCCTGAAGTGTACGCGCCGCTTCCGGTGCTGCCATTCAACGTGAAATTGTTAAGATCAACAACCGTGATGACCCAGGTTGCATTGGCTGCCGTGTTTCCGCCCACTCCGGCGATGACGACGGTTTCGCCGGAAGACAGACCGTGGTTCGCCACGGTGATGGTGATGGGGCTGGTGTTGCTGGCCGCCGTAATGGATGCCGCCGAGCCGTGCGCGCCAAGATCGTATCGAAAAGGCCCGGTTAGCGTGGCATCTTCATAGCTGATCAACTCACCATCCACGTAACAGAGCGTGCGGAAGTTGTCACAGTCGGATTGCGAGGCGCTGTTCAGGACTCCAGCGGAGTGGGTGAGGTCCACGGCCAGTGTATGCGTGGTGTCAGGATCAGCGGATGCCACCAGTTGCGCGGTCAACGCGCCCATGCGTGAAGGCCCATACATCTTGCCGATCTGGACATAGGTCACGTTGTCCGGAGACATCCACACGGAGCAGCCGCCCCAGTCCGGAACGGCCAGCGTGAGCGGCGTTGTGGTGGTGGTAATGTAGGCCGTAGGCGATGATGCAGCTTCAAGCTGTGCGCCCCACACCTGCACCTGGAACCCTGCCGTCTGTGTGTTCTGCGTAATGATTCCGCCGGCAATGTTGCCGGTATTGCTCATGGCGCCCGGCTGGCAGGTGACTGAGAAACGCTGCCATGCGCTGGTGACCTGCACCAATGAACTGACGGAGTGCAGGTTGTAGTCTCCCACGTTGATGGCGACGAGCGCTGGCCCGCCTTTTGCCACGCGCAGCCATACGGAAAACGTCAGCGGGCTTTGCGTGGCGGCGCCCGGCTGCTTTTGATAGAGCGTGGCAAAGTCTGAAAATGTTCCTGAGCCCTGGATGAGGATATCGGCAGTGGTTCCGCCGAGCGGGTCCGCGGCGACGTTGGCCGTGACGGTGCTGCCGCCGTCTTTGGTCCACGCTACATCATCAAACTGCTGCGACTTGATCAGCAGGTTGGTATGGACAGGCCCGCACACGCCGATCCACACCTCATAATTTCCGGTGAGCGAGATGCGGTCATTGGCCTCAAAGATGATAGGCGCTGTCACCAGGCCGGGGTCCGCATTGGCCTGCGCCACAAATCCCGCGCCCGGCTGGTGCGGATAGAGCGTAGGCGCAGCCGTGCCCCAGGGAAAATCTTCCGCGTCCACCTGGATGTTGCCGTTGGCGTCTTCACGCATGGCGCTGATGCGCACAACCTTGTGGTCATAGCCCAGCTCGGGGACGGTGAGCACCTTCTCGGACAGGAGCGTGATGAGGGCGTCCTGGACCTCGGAGGGGCAGCGGGTGATCTCCTCGAAGCGGACGATTTTGCCGCCGTCG
>DAHUXF010000581.1 GCA_027307295.1 Acidobacteriaceae bacterium | reverse complement strand
GGGATTGGGAAAGCTGCCCAGAAAAAGGTTGTTCTGGGGAGATTGAGCGGTTGCGGGGGTTGGTTGGATTCCTGCAAACAACCCACTGAAATTGGCAAAGCCGCGTCCGGTGGAGGGCGATGTTATTGTGCCGCCCAGCGTGTTCGGCGAAGACCCGGCAATATTGGACAAAAGATTATTGAAGGCCGAATCGTAGCTGGTCTGGAAACCGCCACGCCAGACGGCCTTTTCTCCGCCCATGATGTGGCTGAACCAGTTCGAGCCTTTGGGGTTCCAGGCAAAACCAACGCTCGGAGCAAAATTCATTTTGTATCCCGGCACCTTGCGCGGCGCGGCAAAGTTCACGGGGTCATAATTGGTGAATGCAGCCACCGCAAATGCATTTTCAGGCGCGCCGTAATACTCATAACGCAGGCCGATATTGAGCGTTAAATTGCTCGTGGCTTTCCAGGAATCCTGCCCAAAATACGACTGGCGGAAAAGGTTCGGATAATAAATAGAGCTGCCGAATTGCCGGTTCAGCGTTCCGCTGGCGCCTCCAAAATCATCCAGGAAATTAGAGAACGCGGACACACCAGTACTCGCCGCATAAGCAAATGAACCGCGTTCGTTGAACGGCGGATGCTGGCGCGCCAACTGGCGCAGGAAGTCAGCGCCAAAACGGAACGTATGCTTGCCCCGCACCAGCGTCATGGTGTCCTGATATTCCCAATTGTTGGCAAACCTGAACTGCGGGATGTTCGTTGGCACGCCCAATCCTGTCACGCCCAGGCCAGAATAGTTGGCCAGCGCGAGAAGGGACGGGTCTGATGTTGTTGGCGGGAAATTGAAGCCGATACGGCCGTAATCGAACCGAAATTCGTTCGTCAAAGTTGGGCTGATCATGTATGTGTCGCTGAAGAGCCCGTTCATGGTCCTGCCTACAAAATTATTATCAAATCCGGGCAGGTTGTTGAGGCCGGGGCCCTGGATATCGCTGTCATACAGCCAGCGGAAGCTCAGGGTCTGCTTGTCGGAAGCCACATGGTCAACTCTGATCTGGTGGTTGTTGTCCAGATTCGAGAACGATGCCGAGCGAAGGAAGAGTCCCGTCGTCAGCACCATACCGGTCCGGGTGGAACCAGTGCAGGTGCCAGTTGCGGTGGGTGCGTCCAATTTAATGGAAGCAGGCGACGAGCCGGGATCGCTGCCGCCGCGCAACGGTCCCAGCGCCTTCAGATATAGTGCGGCGTTCGGGCACGTCCCGGCGAGTGATTGCAACACGGAAGCTCCAGCAGCGTCAGGAAGACGCAACTGTGCGGTTGCCTGGCCAAACAGGCGGTCCCATTGTCCTGCGCCGAAGAAGAATGTCTTTCCGTGGCCATCATAGAGATGAGGGATCACGACTGGCCCGCCAATGGAAAAGGAAGGCACGTTTTCCACTTGGCGAGGAGGATCAACTCGTTTCGCGATGACATCGTTGTGGTCCAGCGCCTTGAACGCGCTGCCGGTGTACACCCAGACTGCCGATCCATGCACTGCATTGGAGCCGGACTTTGTGACCTGATTGATGACTGCACCGCCGGCACGCCCGAACTCCGAGCTGAAGTCAGCCGTTTGGATGGCCACTTCGTTCACTGCATCAGGATTGGTGATCACGAAGGCCGGGCCAGTCACCGAGATATCGTTGTTCTCCACGCCATCAATCATGAAGTTATTGCCGCGTGGACGCTGGCCGTTGACCGCAAAACTGAACGTACCATCCTGATTGATGGAGTTGCCTGTTGACTTGGTTACACCCGGAACCAGCAGCGCCAAAGTCAGAGAATCCCTTCCGGTAATGGGAAGGTCCTGAATGGTCTGGGTTTCAAAATGAGAACCGCGCGTCTGCTCTGATGTATCCAACTGCATCTGGCTGGCTGCCGCTTCCACAGTCACCGTTTCCGCTGAGGCGCCAACTTTCAGCGAAAAATCAATGTTGACAGTCCGGGCTGCCTGGATTGCAACTCCCGTTTCGCTTTGCGAAGCAAAGCCCTTGGCCTGGACCGAGAGATTGTAGTTGCCAAGATCAACCGCATCGAAACGATAAATACCGGATGCATTTGTA
>DAHUXF010000580.1 GCA_027307295.1 Acidobacteriaceae bacterium | reverse complement strand
GGTAAAGTCTGGTTGAGAATCGTCCGAGGTGTCAACGTTGAGATAGATGGCCGGCTGCCCCACATGGGATTGCACCCGCGCATGCTCGCCCTTCAGTTCAATGGTCTGCGTGGACGACAACTGCAGCGGATTAATGGCGGAACGCAGAATGTTCCGTCCTGTGTGCTTGTTGAGTTCGCCGCCGTTCTGTACCAGCTCAACCAGTTGCGGCTGGTTCTTGAAGGCGTCCAGCAAGAAGACGCCGCCGGTGTTGGGCAGGCGCAATCCCGGGGCCACAAGGGGCGCTTCACGCTCCTCAGCTTCGTCTTCTTTGGCGATGGCCTTGATCGTCTCGTCGCGTTCACCCGCCCGACCTTTGTTGTACTTTTCCGTTGCATCCCAATCCACCATATCTTTGGGCAGCTCTTCCCAGTCAAAGCGCTCAGAACTGTAATAGCGCACGCGGTCGCCCTTGATCTCCCACTTGGTCACCGCCTGATAGGAACCATCTTTCATGATGAGCCGTTGCGGGTTCTGTTGAGCGTGGGAAAGGGCGGGCATCAAAGCCAGCAACGCCATTACAACAAGAGAGAAGGGCTTGATGGACCTGAAAAGTGTCATGAATTTCTTTGAACCAGAACTCTTAATGTATTTTATAACCACCACTTTATAACCCATAGCCATGCTCACCGGTTGCGCTTTTTTATTGTCCCGCCACGGCGAGAAACGAACCGGCATTTGCAGGAAGGAAATCACCACGGACGCCAATTGCGTTTACTGAAACGTAATCCTTAAGATTGATGGGAGAAATATAAACTTGAGGCAATCAATCTAATATCTTGCCGCATCCCTTCAAGCCGTAAGGAGGCTCCGATGAAGCTGCTAAGTTCGCTGATATTGCTGGTGCTCTGTTTCAGCTTTGTTCCACAGAAAACGTTAGCGCAAACATCCGCTCCATCGTCTTCGTCCGTTACAGCGCAGCCTTCCGCCACTGAGACCACGGAGTACAAGCTCCCTCCGGACAAGCTGGCCAAGGCCAAAGCTCTGTACGATCTGCGAGGCAAGCTGCGCATTATTGACACCTTTTATGGGCTCCTCCTGCTGCTGGCGATTTTGTATCTGGGAGTTGCCGCCAGGTATCGCGACTGGGCGGAAAGGGCCAGCAAATACCGCTTTGTTCAGGCCTTGATCTTTGTGCCGTTACTTGTGGTGACCATTACCATACTCCAGTTGCCATTAGACGCTTATCAGCAAAGCATCAGCCTGCAATACGGGCTTTCTGTACAAAGCTGGGGCTCGTGGTTCAATGACGTGTTCAAAGGACTGCTGGTAGGTCTGGTTCTCTTCACGCTGGTCATTTGGATCTTGACTATTCTGATTCGCGTTAGCCCGCGTCGATGGTGGTTTTGGAGCTGGCTGATCGCCGTCCCATTGATTGTCTTTCTGATCTTCCTGGCCCCCATCGTCATTGATCCCCTGTTCAACAAATTTGAGCCGTTGGACAAGAGCAATCCTCAACTGGTGGATGCCATTCAAAAGGTCACGCAGCGCGGCGGGCTTGATATCCCCCGCGACCGCATGTTCCTGATGAAGGCCAGTGAAAAAGTCACAACGCTCAACGCTTATGTAACCGGCTTTGGACCATCCAAGCGCGTGGTGGTGTGGGACACAACCATCCAAAAAGCCAGCACGCCGGAGACGCTGTTTGTCTTTGGACATGAGATGGGGCACTACGTTCTGAACCACATCGTGATTGGCATTGCAGCCACGGCCATTGGCCTTCTCGTTGGGCTATATCTGCTGTATTTATTCTCCAATTGGGCCTTCTCGCGCTTTCAGCAGCGCTGGCATCTGCGCGAGTTGAGTGACTGGGCTGCCGTGCCCATGCTGTTGCTGATCTTTTCCCTGATGAGCACTGTTTCCCAGCCTGTGGGCAATGGTTTCAGCCGCCAACTGGAGCACAATGCAGATGTCTATGGCCTGGAAGTCACGCACGGCATCAACCCTAACTCACAGGAAGCCGGCGCGCATGCCTTTCAGGTACTGGGCGAACTGGCCCTCTCTTATCCATATCCCAGCCGGCTGGTGGTTTTCTGGTATGCCGATCAT
>DAHUXF010000057.1 GCA_027307295.1 Acidobacteriaceae bacterium | reverse complement strand
GAACCCAACGGCAGTGCTGCGGGAGTGTTTGTGGCGGCCAATTCGGTGCATGAATACGTGAGCCAGGGCAACGTGCATCAGGTGCTGGGGTATGCCAATTTCACTGACTATCGCCGGTCTCGGGCTTTAGAAGCTGTGGCCCGTGCCAAGGCGGAGGTGGCCAAGCGCGGCCTGGTCGTCACCGTGGTGCAGGGGTATTACGGACTGATTGCCGCGCAGCGCAAGTTTGCCAATGTGCAGGAAGCAGCTGCCGAAGCGCAGCGCTTTCTCGCGCTCAGTCAAAAACTGGAGAATGGCGGCGAGGTAGCGCATGCCGATGTTATCAAGGCCCAGATACAGTTCAATGACCGCCAGCGCGATCTGCGCGAAGGCCAACTGGCGATGGACAGAAGCCGCCTTGATCTGGCAGTGCTGGTCTTTCCCGACTTCAATCTGAATTTTACGGTTGTTGATGACGCACAGCTGGCGCCACCGCTGGTGACCTTTGATGAATTTCTTAATGTGGCGCAGAGCCGGAATCCCGACCTCCGTGCCTCCACCGCCAGCTTTGAGGCGGCAAAGTTTGGGGTATCGTCGGCCCAGGGAGCCTACTTTCCTAATCTCACGCTCGACTATTTTTACGGCATTGATGCGACTCATTTTGCCACGCATGATCCCGGTGGCGTCAGCAACCTGGGCTACTCCGTTGCAGCAACCCTCAACATTCCCATATGGAATTGGGGGGCGACGCACAGCAAAGTGGTGCAGGCCGATCTCCGGCGCAAACAGGCAAAACGCGAGCTTTCCCTGGCGCAGCGTAAACTGCAGGCCGATATTCGCGAACTTTATGCCGAAGCCGAGGCTGCGCGCTCTGAGCTGGAATTGCTGAAGAGTTCAGCCGATCTGGCCGCGGAGAGTCTGCGCCTGACCACCCTGCGCTATCAGGGTGGGGAAGCCACGGTGCTGGAGGTGGTGGATGCACAAAACACGCTCACCCAGGCCCGCAACGCTTTCAGTGACGGCGAGGTGCGCGCGCGCACAGCAGTGGCCAATCTACAGACTCTAACGGGTACAATGTAGGCTCAATATTTACTTATGTCACAACGTAAACATGGATTGGTTTGCTCGGGCATTTTTGTGGTTTTGGCAGGAGTGGTGTGCCTGCCACTTACCGGCTGTGGAAAGGCCGACAAGGAAGAAGCCGCTACAGTCTCTGTGCAGGCAGCCACAGCGGCGCAAAGCGACATCTCCCGCATCGTCAATGCTGAGGCCATCATCTTTCCCATAGCGCAGTCAGCAATTACTCCCAAGCTCAATGCTCCGGTTAAAAAGTTTTATGTCACGCGCGGGCAGAAGGTGCAGCAGGGACAGCTGCTGGCCGTGCTGGAGAACCGCGATCTCTCGGCTGCCGCCATGGACAACAAAGGCGCGTTTGAACAGGCGGAAGCTGCGTACAGCACCAACGTTGGCGCGACCTTGCCGGAAGAATCGGCCAAGGCGGAGCTGGATGTCCAGACCTCGCGGCAGGAGCTGGATGCGCAGCAAAAGCTCTATTCCAGCCGGGAAGACCTCTTCAAGCAGGGGGCGCTGCCGCGCAAGGACCTGGATTCCGCCGCCGTGGCATTGGCCCAGGCCCGCAGCGCCTACAACATTGCCAAAAAGCACCTGGATGGACTGAATGCAGTCGGCAAGCAGAATGCCTTGAGATCAGCCTCGGGCCAGCTTACTTCAGCCAAAGGCAAGCTGATGAATGCTGAAGCAATGCTCAGTTATACGGAAATCCGCAGTCCTATCGCCGGCTTTATTACGGACCGTCCGCTCTATCCGGGAGAAATGGCATCCACCACTGCGCCGTTGCTCACGGTGATGGATATTTCCCAGGTCATCGCCAAGGCGCACGTGCCGCAAAGCGACGCTCTTTTACTGCATAAAGGCGACAAGGCTTCCATTACTCTTGCGGGAATTGAGAAGCCGCTGCCCGGCAAGGTGTCTCTGGTTAGCCCGGCGCTTGATCCCAACAGCACCACCGTTGAAATATGGGTGCAGGCGGTCAATCAGGACCAGCAGTTACGTCCGGGGACCACAGCGCAGGTTTCCATCACAGCGCAAACCGTGAAAAATGCAGTGGTCATCCCTTCCGCTGCGCTGGTCAACGCAAAAGAAGATGCGGCACAGGTGCTGGTATTGGATGACCAGAGCGTAGTCCATACCCGCGATGTGAAGACAGGCATCCAGAATGGCAAGGAAGCGCAGATTGTTTCCGGTCTTAAGCCAGGTGAAACCGTGGTGACCGAAGGCGCTTACGGCCTGCCTGACAAGATCAAAGTGAAAGTTGAAAAGCCGGCAAGCGAAGCCAAAGGAGAAGCTGCGGACAAGGACAAAGAAGACGCCAAAGACGATGCTAAAGCGAGTCCCGCCAAGGATGAGAAGGCCCCGCCTGACAATGCTGATGACAAAAAGACTAAACCCGCGAACGGCGCTGATAAAAAGAGCGCAGGGAAAAAGGGCTAGCCAAAATGGCGGACGAATCCAAGGTCAGGAACGGCGTTGCGGAGAAAACGAGTGCTCCGCGTACCCATTGGTTTGCGCGGAACTCACGATCAATCATCTTCCTGATCATCGTTGTGGCGCTGGTGGGCGGCTACCAGGCTTTTAACATTCCGGTGTCGGTTTTTCCTTCCACTGATTTTCCCCGCATCGTAATTGGAATTGACAACGGCGTGATGCCCATTGATCAGATGATGGTCACCATCACGCGTCCGGTGGAGCAGGCCGTCAACAGCGTGCAGGGATTGGAGACTGTACGGTCCATCACCAGCCGCGGCTCAGCGGAAATAGATCTTTTCTTTAACTGGCAAGTGGACATGTTCCAGACCTTGCAACTGGTGGATGCCGCTCTCTCCAAGGTGGCTCCGGAACTGCCTTCCTCTGCAAAAATTGAGAGCCACCGCCTGACCTTTGCTTCATTTCCCATCCTCGGCTATAGCCTTACTTCAGATTCAGTGCCTCAGGACCGGCTGTGGGAGATGGCGACCTATGACATTGCGCCGCGCCTGAATCGCATGTCCGGTGTGGCGACAGTGGTGGTGCAGGGCGGCCAGGAGCCGGAATTTCAGATCACTCCAAGTCCAGCTAGATTGCTGGCTGCATCGGCCACGGTTACCGACATCCTGAACGCCGTGAAGGCCACCAACCTGGTGGACTCTCCGGGATTGTTTGAGCGCAATCACCAACTGGTTTTAGGACTGGTGAACGGGCAGGCGCGTTCAGCGGATGAACTGGCGCAAATTGTCGTGAAAAATACTCAGGCCGGTATCCCCGTGCGCATTGGCGATGTGGCAACCGTGCATCAGTCGGTCAAGCCGATATATACCATTGTCCGTGCTGACGGCAAGCCAGCAGTGCTGCTCAATATCAATCGCCAGCCGGACAGCAATACTGTTTCCGTGGCGAATGAGGTCCATGCTGAGGTGGAGCGCATTCGCAGCACGCTGCCCCCGGGAGTGCATATCAGCCCCTTTTATGACCAGTCAGGGATCGTACAGGACTCCATCAAGAGTGTTCGCGATGCGATTCTGCTGGGGCTGCTTCTGTCAGCGATTGTGCTGGTGGTCTTCCTGCGCGACTGGGGCAGTTCGGTGGTTGCCGGGCTGGTCATTCCCGTCACCATCTTTGTCACGTTCATTGTTCTCAAGCTGCTCGGCCAGACCTTCAACCTGATGACGCTGGGCGGGCTGGCTGCGGCTGTAGGGCTGGTGATTGACGATGCCATTGTAGTGGTGGAGAACATCGTCCTGCATCGTGATGCTGGAGAAGGCAGGATCGGCGCCATACAGAGCGCGCTGGCTGAGATCATGGTCCCGCTGATCGGTTCCACGCTTACGCCAATCGTAGTTTTTTTGCCATTGATCTCCATGACCGGCGTGAATGGAACGTTCTTTCGCGCACTGGCTGTCACCATGTGCGCCGCGCTGCTTACCTCGCTCATTCTGGCGCTTACATGGACGCCAACGCTCAGTCTCTTCTTTCTCCACCACAAAAATGCTGTCGAGCCGGCGGTGGCTGAAGTTGAAGGCAATGAAGACATGGACCAGGAGATCCGCAAGCTCATGGCGGCTGAAGAGTCGTCGATGCAGGGTTTCTTTGGCAAGGTCATTGAGTTCTATGAGCGTTGGCTGCGGCGCGCTCTGGAGCATCCACGCTGGTTGCTGATTGGGGCAGGTGCGCTGGTTGTGGTTTCGTTTACCTGCTACAGCTTTTTGGGTTCTGACCTGCTGCCGGAAATGGATGAAGGCGGTTTCATTCTGGATTACCTTACTCCGCCGGGGAGTTCGCTCCAGGAAACCGACCGCATGGTGTCTCATCTGGAACAGATGCTGCGCGAGACCCCCGAAGTTGAGAGCACATCCCGGCGTACGGGCCTGCAACTCGGCCTGGCCGCTGTCACTGAGGCGAATCGGGGCGACATAAGCGTGAAACTTAAAGTCGACAGGAAACGGGCCACGGACGAGGTGATTGCAGAGATGCGCGCGCGGGTTAAAAGCGAAGAACCGGCCGTGGATGCTGATTTTCCGCTGCTGTTGCAAGACATGTTCGGTGACCTTACGGGCGAGCCTGAACCGGTAGTGATCAAACTATTTTCACAAGACCAGAAAGCCCTGGAAGAACAGGCGCCGCGCGTAGCGGATGCCATTGAAAAGATAAAAGGCGTAGTTGACCTGAAGAATGGGATTGAAAACACCATGAGCGGCCCGGCAGCTGAATTCAGGGTGAATCCCACAGTAGCTGCCAAGGCAGGCTTCACGGCGGAAGAAGTCTCAACGGACGCAACCGCGGTCCTGCAGGGAGTTACGGGCAACAACCCCGTAATCGCGAACAATCGCGCCTATAACGTGCGCGTGCGCTTCCCTGATCTGAACAGAAGTTCGCTGGAAGCCATGAGCAACACGTTGCTGGTCAGTTCCACGGGCCGCACCGCGACGCTGGGATCTCTGGCGCAATTGACGGAACTCCCCGGGCAGACGGAAATCATCCGTGAAAACCTGCAGCGCATGGTGGAAGTAACGGCGCGTCTGGAGAACATGAGCCTGGGCACAGGTATTGCCAAGGTGCAGAAAGTTGTTGCCGGTCTGCATTTGCCTTCCAGCATCAGGGTTGTTTACGGCGGCAAATATGCGCAACAGCAAAAAGATTTTCACGATATGGCGGTGGTGCTGGTGCTGGCCGTGGTGCTGGTCTTTACCGTTCTGCTCTTTGAGTTCCGCAGCTTTTCCGCGCCGGTGGCCATCCTGAGTTCGGCGCTCCTCTCGATTTCCGGCGTGTTCCTTGCGCTTTTGCTTACAGGCAAGACCGTGAATCTGGCGTCACTGATGGGAATGATTATGGTGATTGGCATTGTGGCCAAGAATGGCATTCTGTTGCTGGATGCCAATCAGAAATTCGCGCACGCGGGTTTTGAGCCGGAAGAGGCCATGATCCAGGCAGGCCGCAGGCGTTTGCGTCCTATCTTTATGACAGCTCTCGCAACGGTTGCCGGCATGCTTCCGCTGGCATTCGCCCTGGGATCTGGCGCTGAGATGTTGCAGCCCTTGGCAATTGCTGTGATCGGTGGCATTGTGATTTCCATGGTCCTCTCTCTCATCGTGACGCCCGCTGTCTACTTCTACATGGGCAAAAAAAACGCGCCTGAGGCAAGCTAGCGGAATGGACGGAATGTAAAGTAAAACTCCATAGATCATTGGTAATCACACCCCAATTTCCTGTTTTTATAAAGTTAAAATTCATTGATTTTGCGGCGACAATAGCTATATAGTCCTGCCTGCATCATGCAGCGCTTCTTCTCCATTTCGACGGTGGCAGCGGTGCTCTTCTCCCTGATGTCGCCTATGGCATTTGCGGCTTGCTCCAGAATGAGCAAGGCCGTTGCCTGCCATGAAGAGGCGATGCCGGGAGAACATCATCAGATGATGCATCATGGGCATCATCATCACGATGCAGCAACTTCCGAGACCAAAAAATTCTGGTCAACAACGGACGATCCTGCTAACTGTCCCATGGATTGCTGCACGCATGGGCGTCCGCAAAGCAGTATTGCTGTAACAACAGCCATGGTGCTTCCGTTGCCCGCCGTTGTCGGACAGGAACTCCGTTTTGTATCCATCACCTTTTCCAGTCCTGGTTTTTCTGCGCATACAGATCGCGGTCCTCCCCTCGCATAAAAAATTTCTACTGCTTCTTCCACGATAGTCAATTTATGCGTGCGTTTTGCGCTTCATGTGAAGCGTTTGCCTCCGCGTTTTAAGCGGAGCTCTTTATCCGGGAGATCGCCATCTTGAAATCTATACGTATCGTGTTTTTCGGCATGCTTATCTGCGCTTCAGTTGTTGCGGTTGGCGCGGTGTTCGGGACGGTCAAGGCCATTGTGCATGATCCGCAGCACAGGCCGGTGCAAGGAGCGCGGATCGAGGTCCGGAGCCGCTCCTCTGCGCTCAAGATTTCCGGGATGACGAATGAAGAGGGAATTGCCACCGTATTGAACGTGCCGGTAGGGGAATATGACGTCAATATTGATGCGCCAGGGTTCGCCGCGGCCGCGCAGAGCATTGCGATTACTTCCGGCAACGTGCACGAGTTGCATTTTTCCCTGAACATAGCGCAGAAGCAGGAAACAGTGGAAGTTTCCGGGACGCCGGGACAGGTGAATCCATCGTCTTCCACTTCGGAAACAATGGTCAACCGGAGTGACATCGCCCAGACGCCGGGCGCGGACCGCACCAACTCCCTATCCATGATTACGGACTATGTTCCCGGCGCCGCCGTGGTGCATGACCAACTGCATGTGCGTGGAGGCCATCAGGTGACTTGGGCCATTGACGGTGTGCCCGTTCCCAACACCAATATCGCTTCCAGCGTGGGGCCGCAATTTGATCCCAAAGATATCGACTACATGGAGGTGCAGCGCGGCAGTTTTTCCGCCGATGCAGGCGACCGGACCTATGGTGTGTTTAATGTGGTCACGCGGTCTGGTTTTGAGCGCTCCCGTCAGGCCGAACTGGTGACCAGCTATGGGAATTACAACACAACAGACAACCAGTTGAGCTTTGGCGACCACAATGACCGCTCTGCCTATTACTTCAGCGTGAATGGCAATCGGACTGACCACGGTCTTGAACCGCCCACAAGCATTAACCTGCATAATCAATCTGCCGGCGGCGGAGCGTTTACTTCATTGATCTTTAACGCCACGCCCGCCGATCAACTGCGCCTGGTGGCATCTGCGCGCGCCGACTATTTCCAGGTGCCGGTCGATCCCACGGCTGCTCCCGCAAAAGACCGGGAACGCGAGCAGGATGTGTTCGCTAATTTCTCCTGGGTCCATACGGCAGGTCCGGGAGTGGTGTTAATGGTGTCGCCGCTTTTCCACTTTAATCGCGCGGCGTTTGAAGGCGGCCCCGATGACGCGCCCGCCACCACTGACAATCGCGCTTCCAGCTATGTGGGTGGTCAAGCTTCCGCCGGAGTAATCCAGGGGCGGCACAATGCAAAGATTGGGTTCTATGGTCTTGCGCAGCACGACAATACTTTTTTTAATCTGGTTGCCAACGGGGCCGGGGTTTCGGTGGCGGGACAGAGAATCAAAGCCGACGCCGATCTGGAAGCTCTCTTTGTGGAAGACCAGTTCAAGGCTGCATCGTGGCTGACGCTCAATGCCGGAATCCGTTTTACGCGCTTTTCCGGCCTGATCACTGAGACAGCAGGCAGCCCACGCTTAGGGGCAGCCATTCAGTTGCCGGGACTCCATTGGGCGTTGCGCGGATCGTATAGCCGTTATTATCAGGCCCCTCCGCTCGATACAGTTTCAGGAGACCTTCTGCAGGCGGGAAGCGGGCAGGTCTTTTTGCCGCTGCGCGGCGAGCGCGACGAACAGCATGAAGTCGGCCTGACTGTCCCCTTGCGCGGCTGGGTGTTTGATCTTGCTCACTTCCGGACCGGCGCGCACAACTACTTTGACCATGATGTGCTGGGCAATTCCAACATCTTTCTTCCGCTGACCATTCAGGGTGTGCGCGTTCTCGGTTATGAGGCAGCAGTGCGCTCCCCAAAGCTCTACAAGACCGTGAGCCTGCACCTGGTGTACTCCCTTCAGTCCGCCAAAGGATCAGGCTTGGTTACGGGAGGGCTCACCACGCTCGCGCCGCCACGCGACCCGTTCTTCCTTGACCATGACCAGCGGCACACGTTGAGCACTGGGTTCACCGCGAATGTGCCATGGAGAAGCTGGCTGTCAGGGAATCTCAACTTTGGTTCAGGATTCCTCAACGGCAATGGTCCTGACCATCTTCCTGCTTACGCGACTCTCGATTTGGCCATGGGACGGTCGTTTGGAGAGAGTTGGTCTGCCAAGATCACTGCCACCAATCTGGCCAACAAACATTACTTCATTGATCTGAGCAACACGTTCGGCGGTTCGCATTTTGGCGATCCCAGAATGATTGCCGTCCAGCTGCGGTACAAGTTCCACTATTAACTCTTACGGTAGCGCCTTTTTTTGTGCGTGAGGATTGCGGGACTGAGATTGCAAAATCGCCTTGCGAATATCTGCCTCTGGCGCTTTGTCATTGAACCGGACTGTGCCGTCTTTCAACTCGACGCCTAGCCTTTGCCAGAGCTGGTTCAGATCAATGGTAATGGGCTTGTCGCGCATTTCGCGATAGAGGTCGCCGAGCACAGTGACGCCGGTGGCTTTATCTCCGATTGCCAAAGTCTTTTCAATCTTCCAGTCCTCAGTGATCTTGCCGCCTGCCTTCAGAATGCCGCGCAGAGCATCCTCTAGTCCTTTACGATTTCCAGTTCGTTCGCGGATGCGGGTATCCGCGATTAAGCAGAACAAGGCCCCGCCCCAGTAGGTGCGTCCCCACGTGTGCGTGTTATCCAGGCCATGGTCGCCGGGCTGCGGCTCGCCTTTTGGCATGTCACGAATGAACTCTTTCCAGACCTCGGCTTCGGACATCAATCCTGCCCGCGCCCGGGCCACCGGCTCAACGTACGTGGAGATTCCTTCTTCAAGCCAGTGATGGTTGTCATCCATGGAAGGGAAAGCCAGATGGATCATCTCATGCACCAGCACCCAGTCATCTTTCGTTTCAGAAATATCGGTATCGCGGCCAACGCTGATGAGGATGAGGCCGCCGCCTTCCGGATAGGTAACACCGTGGCGTATGCCGGAGCCATTGCCGCCGCGAACGCGCAGCATCAGATGGGAGACAGGAAAGCGGCCATAATACCCGGCCACCGTCAAAGCAGAGGTTTCAATCCAGCTCAGCAATTCCTGCTGCGAAAGCTTTCCGGGAACATCGGGCAAGTTGGCGTCAATGCTGCTGCTGCCAACATTAAGAATAAGGCTGTTCGGTTCGGAGGCTCTGAGCGGTCCCGCCAAAGTCAGCAACGCGAAGACTGTGAGCAAGAAGGTCTGGAGCCTGCAAATCATGGGAGCGCCGGTGGTCATTGTATCAACGCGCGGCTGCGGCAGAGTGTTCTCTTTTTTTAAGATAGGACGAGATTACGGTATCCAGGGAGAGTTTGCCCGGCCCAAAAATCAGGACCAGCAGCGAAGCGAACAACAGCGTGTAAGGAGCTGCGGCGTAGAACTTATCAGTGTCAGAAAAAATCGAGAGCAGAGCTTCGCGGTCAGCGACGATAAAAGCCACGAGCATATCTCCAGCCAGGAGCAGAGAAATAAGCCGGGAACCCAGGCCAAGGGCCAGCAGGATGCCTCCAACAGTTTCCAGCGTGGCAATGAAGTACGCATTCAGCACCGGTGCAGGAATCCCCAGGCCGGTAAAGAAGTCTATGAATTTTGCCATATTCGTAAGGTGGGCCCATCCGCTTTGCCAGAATTGCCATCCCCAGTAAAGGCGGATGGCCAGCAAGAACGGCGATTGCAGCGCGTTAACGGCTTTGATGAACCAGCCGTAGAGGGCTTCAATCTTGCTGAGGAGTGATTTCATTTCGCGTCATTTCTCCTGAGGGGTGGCAAAACCATCCCAGACCAGACCAGTTAGCAAACCAATCGTGCAGTTGCTCCATGACGCGTTCCAGCTTTTTCCCGGACCAGTCCACAGATGATTCAATGGCCTGGGAGAGCGGCTGGCCTTGTTGCAGAGCGCGGAGCAGTGCGAATGCTTCCGGTTGCAAGCGCTTGAAATAGACAATGTATTCCTGTCGATGGACAGCCAGATAAACTTTTTTTGCTTTTGGCAATGCTACATCACTGACCGGCTTTGTTTCCGTGTGCTCCATCACTACCACGTTGCTGGCAATGTCGGTTTCTTCCTGTGGATCATCTGTTTCCCGGACTTTGAGGAGAAATTCGTCCACGGGATAGTTGAGGTCCAGCAGGCGCAGGTTCGGCTGCAAATGGAACCTGGGATCTTCGCCCAGATTGCGCAGCTCTTCTTCCGTAAGTTTGGGAAATTCTGCGGCGTCGAAGGCCTCAATGTCCGCCCACTCCAGGCGCACCATGTCGAGCGCGATGCGCTCCTGTTTGGGCGTATATTCCGGGTGCTGACGCAGCCAGGCTTCCAGCCGCGAACCAAGATTCCGCAGCGTGAAGGATTGCGAAGGCAGCTCAGTAAGATAAGCGTGCAGGATCTTATCGAATTTCTCCTGGCCCACAACGGCGCGCAGGCCGGGAAAATCATCCGCCAGCGATGAGAGAATGCGGAACCAGTAAACGCGATTGTAGATTTCCAACCGCTCTACTGAAGTCAGCCGGTCATTCGGTTTTACGATGGCCTCGGCGATTTCTTTTGTCGACCTGCCGTCAAGCGTTTGCTCGCGCATGCGCTCATCTTCGGTGAGTGGCTGACGGACAACGTCAAAGACTGCGCGCTGCAACTGCTCCAGATTCATGAGGCCACCGCCGTGCTGGCCGGGGCATATTTTTTTGCCTTGAGCGCCTCTTTATGGA
>DAHUXF010000579.1 GCA_027307295.1 Acidobacteriaceae bacterium | reverse complement strand
GACGCCGCCATTGTGACTCTGGTGGACCGCCCTGCCACCGGGGTGGAAACCGTACAGAAGCTCAGGGATGCATTCCTCGCCAGCAACGAGTCTATATGGGCCGTGGTGCCGGAGTATGGCGGCAAGCATGGCCATCCCATTATTATCGGGCGTGAAATGATAGAGGTGTTTCTGCGCGCTCCGGCCAGCAGCTCCGCCCGCGAGGTGGAGCACGCCCATCAACGCCACATCTCTTATGTTCCCGCCACCGATCCTTTTGCTATAGCAAACGTGGATACACCGGAAGAGTTCCAAAAACTACTGGGAATTAAATCTTGAAAACAGACCCGAAATTCCTTTCCCCGAACCAGCAGTTCGCTGACTCTATCCTGGCGCTGCGTCCTCGCGTAGCCGTCTTTGATTGTGACGGCACGCTGTGGAGCGGCGACTCCGGCGCGGACTTCTTCCACTGGGAAATTGAGCGTGGTATGCTGCCGCCCAAAACCGTGGAGTGGGCCACAGCGCGCTATGCGGACTACAAGCAGGGCAAAGTGGATGAAGAAACCATGTGCGGAGAAATGGTCACAATCCATGCCGGCATTGCTATGCAGACGCTGGAAGAGGCCGCGGAAGAATTTTTTCTGGCCGTGGTGGAGCACCGCATCTTTCCTGAAATGCTGCGCCTGGTGCGCGAGCTTGGCTCTACCGGCTGCGAAATATGGGCCGTCTCTTCCACCAATGACTGGGTGGTGCGTGTAGGTGTAAAGCGTTTTGGCATCCGCGCCAGCCGCGTGCTGGCGGCGTCCGTTTATCTTGAGGAGGGACGCGCCACCAACCGTCTGGTCCGTGTGCCCAGTGGCCCGGGCAAGGCCACGGCCATTGAACAGATTCTCCGCAAGCCGGTGGATGTGTGCTTTGGCAACTCCATCCATGACGCAGCCATGCTGGAAATAGCGCGCCACGCATTTGCCGTAAATCCGAATCCTGATCTGGAGAAGATTGCGCTGGAAAATAACTGGCACGTGCATTGGCCGGCAGGTACGAAGTAATTTTCTCATCCCGAGCGGCGCGAGGGAACCCTATAACAACGATGACGTGTGAAAGTCGAACCTAGAGGCTTTTCCGTTAGAAGGTTATCTGTTGTGTTGACAAGTATTGTAGCGATAGGGTTCCCTCACCCGCGGTGCGGGGTTCGGGATTATTAAAAATCTAACGGAACAGGTCCTGCACCCTCTCCTTGAACCATTCCCAGCCGGTAAGCTGGCGAGGCGGAGCGGTAGTCCAGTTCTTGAGGGACTCAACTTGCCGGAAATCCTGCGGCACTTCAAACAGGCTCAGGTCCAAAGGACCTTCTTTCAGTTCCACAACCTCTGAGCCCCAGGTGGAAGCCAGCAGATGATGCGAACCATCGCTCTGCGTTACTTCACTACGCAGGGTCGTGGTAACTTTCACCGGGAAGCCGGTATCAACACCGGAGCGATGGACTTCCAGCTTGTCTACTTTGTTGGCGCATTTATCCGAAGAGCCGGCAGAAACTACAGATGCGATCACCACTCCCGGATTGTCTTTTTTCCGTTGCCGCCAGTCCGGCATGATGGAGCCGTCAATGTACCAGCCATCCGTCTCGCTTTCAGACGGCCCGGAGCAAGCGCCTGGGCCGGCGATCCGTTGTTCCCTGGTAATAATGTGCCGGGCCACATGCCCGAACAGATCTTTCCTTTCGCCGGTATCAGTATTTTCGATGAATATCTTTAATATGCCGCCGGAATCCGCCATCGGACGGGGCCGGAAACCAGAGGTGCCGCCACGCGAGTCAGTTTCATAGCTCGTATATTCGCGCGCCTGCATATCAAGAACAAAAACCCGGTTGCGGTCGCCGCGCAGGACAATGGTCGCCATGGGCGGGCCGCTGCGGTCTTTCATCTGCGATTGCCATTCATTCCGGAACCGGTCTGCGGCGAGGTATTCTGTGCGCGTATCGGTAAAGGTGCCCGTCACCTGCCGCGTGACAATCTTCACCCCATTCACGGAAACGCCCGGAGAGGTCAGCGTGGTGACGAAGAGCAATAGAGTTGTCGCGAGCGGCATACTCATCCTTTTTCTCCCTGAC
>DAHUXF010000578.1 GCA_027307295.1 Acidobacteriaceae bacterium | reverse complement strand
CTGGACATCTCGCCTGGATGAGGCGTAAGGACGCGCACCGACAACGGATCTACATCGGCGTCCGGCTTGATCTGGGCGGCCATGCCTTCAAACGCGTTCAGGCCGTCCGCGTCGATCACCAGTGAAGTGGAGCATATGCTCACAAGATCACGCACAAACTCTGCCGTCTCCGGGTTGCGCGAGATGCCGGGGCCGATCACGACCACGGACTTCCCTTTCAGAAGGCGGTCGCATTGCGCCAGGGCCAACAGAGAAATTGTGCCTTCAGCGGTTTCCGGCAACGGCTCGGTCATCAACTCAGGAGCATAGGCCGCAATTAACGGCTGCACGGACTTGGGCGAGGCGACTGTCACCAGTCCCGCACCAGCGCGAAGAGCGGCCAGGCCAGCCATGGCAGCAGCGCCGGACTTTCCCACAGAGCCGCCAATGATCAGCACGTGGCCAAAGTCGCCTTTGTGCGCGCCCGCCGGGCGAGGCGTGGTGATGGCTTGCACGTCGCGGCTGGTGAGCACGCCTTCCCGCAGATGGCTATGGGCCGCAATCACCTTGTCCGGGCTGCCTATGGGAGCTATTGCTATGGGACCATCTGTAAGATTGCCAAATACCAGCGCCGGTTTTGCCGCCGTAAAAGAAATAATGCCGTCACAGTGAACGTGGATGATGCCTGCTTGAGGCGGTGCGTCAGCGTCTGCATCAATACCGGAAGGAAGATCAACGGCCAGCACCCAGCCCACGGCTCGATTCAGGCGAACAATGGCTTTTTCCGCAATGCCCTTGAGTGGCGGCTTGAACCCTGTGCCCAGAATCGCGTCAAGGATCAGATCAGACTGGAGCGCCTGCTCCATCTCCGGCTTGCTGAAGTCTTTTTCATCGGCAATCCACTGAGCGGGCACCGGCAGCGTTTTGAACATCTCTGCCGCATCACCGCGCAACTCATCAGCGCCGCCGGCCAGGACGATCACTGAAACTTTTTTTCCTGCTTCATGCAACTTGCGCGCAGCCACAAATCCATCACCACCATTGTTGCCTTTGCCGCAGACGGCGCACACCGTGGTGAACTCAAAATGCTTGCCCGCAAAGTCAGCCACGGCTGCCCCGGCATTCTCCATCAAAGTCAGCGATGGAATACCGTGGTTCTCAGTGGTTGCGCGGTCAATGGCCCGCATCTCTTCCGCCGTTACAATTTTCATGGGCGCAAGGCAGCGGCGCTGGCCGCCAGTTTTTCCAGTTTCACCAGCTGCGGCGTCTCACCCATGGCAATGAGATGGTCTCCGCCAAGAATGAGTTCGGCGGCCTGGGGATTGAACCGCGTGCTGCCATCGGCGCGGCGGATGGCCAGTACCATGATGCCGAACTTGTGATGGATGCCAGAATTGCCCACGGTGGCCCCGGCCAGCGAAGATTGCGGTGATATTTTGATCTCCTCAATCAGCATCTGATAGTGCCCGGAGCGGTCATCGGCGATATCAAAAAAATCCAGCAGGTGCGGGCGCAGAAAGCTCTGGGCAATGCGGTGGCCGGCAGCAGCATAAGGCGAGATCACGATGTCCGCCCCGGCAGTTTTCAAATGCTTTTCCGCCGTCTCTTCACTGGCGCGCGCAATGATCTTAAGCTGCGGATTCATGCTGCGCGCCGTGAGCACTATATAAATGTTGGTGGCGTCCGTGGTGGTGGCGGCAACCAGCCCGGCAGCATGCTCAATGCGGGCGTCCCGTAAGGTCTTCTCACTGGCTGCGTCGCCCACCAGCACCAGCCATTTGGGATCTAACGATGCCGCGCTTGCTTGCGTGGTCTCAATCACAACAAAGGGACACGGCTTGTTCGCAAGCTCGTGGGCGACGCTATGACCAACACGCCCTGCGCCGCAGATAATGTAGTGGTCTTTAAGACTGGCGATGTCGCGTTCCATACGGCGTTTCCCGAAAACCTTGACCAGTTCGAATTCTAGCAAAGCCTGCGTAAGCGCCCCGATCATCAGAAAAACCAGCGCCACTCCCGCCATGATGAGAACAATGCAGAAAACCCGGCCCGCAAATGAGAGAGGATGGACTTCCTGGTAGCCCACGGTGCTCAAGGTAATGATCACCATGTAAA
>DAHUXF010000577.1 GCA_027307295.1 Acidobacteriaceae bacterium | reverse complement strand
CAGAATTCTTCCATTCAGGAAATCAACCTGCAGGTCGGACAGCAGTTGGGACATAATACGGCGCTCAATCTTGCATGGGTGGGCACAAAAGCTGACCATCTGATGACATGGTTTAACTATACGAACTCAAATCTTGCTTCCAACGCAGCTCTCTTTCCGGGACGTGGATTGACGGTGACTGCGGGCGGAGCCATTGGGACTTCGCACTACAGCGGCCTGCAGACGCAGTTGATCCAGCGCATGAGCCACGGCTTACAGTACACACTTGCTTATACATGGTCCCATGCCACTGACAATTCCAACGGCGCATTCAGCATCAACGGCAACAGCCCTATTTTTGTAGATGCATCCGGGCATGTTCTGCTCGGCCAGAACAAAGGAAATTCTGACACAGACCAGCGGCACGCATTTGTTTTGAGCTCGCTCTATGAACTCCCCTTCGGGCGTGGCAAACAGTGGGGCTCCGGATGGTCTCATCTTACAGACAACGTTTTGGGCGGATGGCAATTCAATAACATCATTTCGCTCGGCACAGGTACGCCGTTTGATATCACCATTGACGGAGTGCGCCCGGATATTCTTGGAGCGGTTTCTACCGGGTCTTCACAACTGGTGGTCAATGGGACGCAACCATTGCGGCAATGGATCACGGCCGCGCCGGGCGCTCTTGTTGCTCCACCAAAAGATGCCGGCGGCAAGTTTATTCGCCCTGGCACCCTGGAACGCAACCACTTCTACGGGCCAGGCTATGGAAGCTGGGATACCTCGTTGTTCAAAAACTTCACGCTTACCGAACGCGTTAAATTGCAGGTACGTGCAGAAGGATTCAACATCCTGAACCATCCGCAATATGTGAATCCAGATGCAAACCTGAACGATGGCAACAACTTTGGCCTGATCAACGGCACCCGGCAATTTACTGAACGGCAGATTCAGTTTGCTTTCCGGTTCACGTTCTGATTGACGGCTTTCTTTACTTCGGAAGACGTGGCGCGTGTGAGGTATTGGTGATCAAAGGGTTTTGCGCTTGCAGGCGCGGCTGGCTGGGTTGTGCTGTGTTTGTGCTGGCAACAGCACTGAGCGCAGCCTGCCAACCAGGCGCAGGGCCCATCATCACAAAAATTGAACCGCCGAATTGGTGGACTGGCTTTCCCAATCCTATGGTCATGCTTACAGGTGAAAACCTGCAAGGCGCGAAAGTAACCAGCAGTTCGCAGTCTGTGACAATTACGCGCACACTGGATGGCCGCAATGGGCACTACCTGTTCATCTGGCTCGATATCAGCAAAAGCAAGACTCCTGAAGACGTGATTCTGCAAGTGTCGACTGCTCGCGGACAGCGGACAGCGCAGTGGAAACTTGAGCAGCGCAATCCCGCAGGAGAAGCGGCAGACAAAGGTCCAGGTTTCAACGGATTCAGCACCAACGATGTTATTTATCTCATCATGCCCGACCGGTTTGCCGACGGAGATCCGGCCAACAATTTTCCGGCGTCAGGCACGTATGACCGCAAACAGCCGCGCGCCTATCATGGCGGCGATTTGCGCGGTATACAAGACCACCTGCCATATCTCAAGGACCTGGGCGTTACCACGCTATGGATTACGCCTATCTATAACAATGACGACCACACCGGGCGCGACTACCACGGCTATGGCGCTGTCGATTTATATTCGGTGGAGGAGCATTTTGGCACGCTGGCAGAATACCGTTCTCTGGTGCGAGCGGCCCATGAGTTGGGGCTCAAGGTAATTCTCGATATCGTGCCCAATCATATTGGGCCGGCGAACCGGTGGGCAGCCGATCCCCCCACGGAGCACTGGCTGCATGGAACGCGCGAAAACCACCTGATACCAGACGCCGAGTTTCAACACCTTACCGATCCTCATGCCGCAACGCGGGAATGGCGCAACATCACCGAAGGATGGTTTGTAAACGCGCTGCCCGATATGGGGACGGACGACCCCATCACTTCGCAGTACATGCGCCAGAACGCGATTTGGTGGGCGGAAACCGGCGCTCTCGATGGTTTCCGGCTAGACACCTTGCCCTACGTTGACCGCCAGTTCTGGCATGATTTTCATTCTGATCTGCAT
>DAHUXF010000576.1 GCA_027307295.1 Acidobacteriaceae bacterium | reverse complement strand
CGCTTTTGAACCCGAGTTGGGATTACGGACTTTGTAAACTGCGCTTTGGCCACCGGTGCCGAGCGTTTCAATAAATTGCCAGGTCTACAATAACCGCTAGCGAGGTGCGTGCCACATGCGTTTTGAGATCAGCCGAGATCACATAACAGGCCATGGGCCAATGCATCCGTGTCCTTGCGCAAAAGGGAAACCGCTCTACTACCTGATCACCCCGGAAAAGATGAAGTCATGCTGCCAATCCTGCTTGTAGCCTTTCTGGCGGAGGTGGGTTGAGAGTTGGGCCCAGTGCCGGACGCTGTGCAACAACGCGTGAATAAAGATCTTTCTGCGGCTGGCCGTGAGGTCTCCGGCGGTGCGTGTGGGGAACGTAAGCATGCCGTCCCAATCAGAATCGTTGGCCGCAATGGCGAAACTGCGCAGGTCTTCCAGGCTCTTGCGGGAAAGCGCAAACAGCTCTTCGCCGCTCTTGCCCGCCAGTGCGTCATACTCGGTGATCGGCATTTTCAGCAGACGCTCAGCGTACCGCATCTGCACGGCCACAATGTGCAGCACAACTTCGCGCACCGTCTTGGTCCCGGCGATGTCAGTAGGCACTTCCAGCGCCTCCGGCTGTTTTTGAAAGAAGTCGCGCCAGTGGTTGCTTTCTTCTGCACAGTAGTCCAGCAGCTCTCCGAAGCTCAGTCCTCGCATGAGTGTTCCTTAAGAAGATTTTGATAGCTCTATTTTTCCCCTGATGTCTTTGGTCCGGTGCGGTTTGAACTTGGGGCCATGCGCACTTTCTTTTTTGCGGCTTGCATCTGTGGAGCGGGTGCTCCACGGAGCAGGCCTTCTGTGCTGAGGTCTTCATCAAGTTCAGGCCAATGAATGCCATAGCCGCCGCCAGAAATCTTCCAGTGTTTTCTCTGTTTTGGGGTCGCCTGGAGCAGGCGGGGATACCACGTAAGAGGCACCGTGATGGTACGCCCGTCTTTCATGGTGACGTTCAGAGTGTCAACGGTAAAGGCCACCCCAGCAACCCTTTCATCCGCGCCCAGTGCCAAAATACCCATGCCAGGCCTCCAATAATTCTTCTTTGTTCTCTGCTACAATCCCCCGCAGCAGGCTCAATTCTCTCGCATTAAAGCCGAGATTGCGCGCCAGAGCAACTGGATCCAGCCAGAATTTTGCCGAAAGATCATCGCGGTCCACATGAACATGCGGCGGTTCGTTGGGCTCGTGGCTGTAAAAATAAAATCGGTACGGGCCGGATCGCAGTACTGTTGGCATGCACACGGCATTGTAACAATCCCATCTAACAACATAAAAAGGCCACCGGCGGGGGCGCCGGCGCCACATGTGTGTTGCTGCCGATGAACAAAAGCTACTTTCAACAAAGCACTACTTTAACTGCGGAATGCTCTCCAGCTCTTTCTCATCAATCTTCTTCAGCCCCAGATGTTTTTGCAGCCAGCGGTCGCGGTCAAGACGGGCGGCGGCGTTGAGGGCATGGCCGGCGGAGTAGAACTCCATCTTCTTGTCTTTGGAGCTGAAGCGGTCAAGATATTTCTGGCCAAGCTCTTTGGTGATCTGATCTCCAGAGGCAAATTGGAGGAAGAGGCTTTCTTCGTCCGTATGGCCGGCAAAGTACACCGGATCGTCAAAGGCGTATTCGTGAAAATATTCGCGGACATTATCTTCGCCCACCTCTTTGATGTGCGCCAGCCTCTCCGGGTCCTTGCTGCTGAAGGCCTCTTCTTCGTCAGAGTAGCCGCTGGCCATCAGGACGTAACAGCAGATACGGCTCTCCACGCCGGCCAGGATGGCCCCGACGTGGGCGTTCCAGCTATGGCCAACATAGGCGATGCGTTTACGGTCAATATCGCGGCGGCCCAGCAGCAGGTCCACGCCTCGGCGCAGGTCAATCACCTGGTGCCCGGAGGCGTCACTCTGCTGTTTTACAATTTGCAGCAGGCCGCCTTTTTCTTCCACAAAGTCATGCCGGACCTGCGGCGCGTCAATCAGTAGTGAAGCCACGCCGGAGCGGGCCAGCACCAGCGCTTCATCCAGGAATTCATCTTTATTGGCCAGCGGCGAACCTGGCTTAAGCCAGTGTCCCCAGATAAT
>DAHUXF010000575.1 GCA_027307295.1 Acidobacteriaceae bacterium | reverse complement strand
ATGTTTCCATATTGGGCGACATCAATGACAGCGCTCTTATGGCAGCAGTATTCCAGAGATTCAAACCGGAAGTTGTTTATCATGCAGCAGCGTTTAAACAGGTGCCTCTTTTGGAAAGCAATCCGTTCGCTGCCATCCGTAATAACGTGCTCGGGACCTTTGTGCTGGCTAAAACCGCGGTTCAATACAAAGCGTCCCAGTTTGTCATGATTTCTTCCGACAAAGCTGTTAAGCCATGCAGCATGATGGGGGTTTCCAAGCGCATCGCTGAACTTGTGTTGCTTGCATTGTCCCATGATGGGACCATAATGAAGGCAGTGCGTTTGGGGAATGTGCTGGGATCACAAGGCAGTGTTGTACCACTTTTTATGCGACAGATTGCCGAACGAGGGCCCATAACTGTGACTCATCCGGAAGTGCGCAGATACTTCATTACCTTGCAGCGCAGTCTTGAAATTCTGCTCACTGCGACGGCGTCTGATGCAACTCGGGGAATCTACGTTCCTGAGATGGGACATCAAATCAAGGTTACAGACCTGGCGCGTTACCTGATGCGCCAGTTTGCTCCGGATTCCCGCAACCGCATTAGCACCATCTTTACCGGTTTGCGTCCGGGCGAAAAGCTTAAAGAGGACCTGATTGCGGACGATGAATCCATTGATTCGAGCATTGGAAACGGTCTCTACTGCCTGGATATTCCTCCTGTGTGCCAACGTGAACTTGAGCACGAAATTGAGATCCTTGCCCAGAGCGTACAACATTTTGATGGAGACTTGCTCCGCAGCACGCTTTTGAACCTGGTTCCAGGATACATTTCCGGTCAATCTCCTTCCTCAGTTCAACCCGAGCCGAAAATATCAGCGTAAATGAAGCGAACAATCGCCGTTATTACTACGTCGCGGGCTGACTATAGCCATTTGTACTGGCCGCTCAGGGAACTCTCGGCGCACCCGGCAGTTGATTTGCGCATTGTAGCGTGCGGTTCTCATCTTTCTCCTGAATTTGGATGCACAGCGCATCAGATTGAAAAAGATGGGTTCAACATTGCAGCGCGAGTTGAATGCCTGCTCAGCTCTGACTCTGACATTGGGATGGCCAAAAGTATTGGGATTGCCACACTGGGCCTCGCTGATGTTCTTGGGCAGATGCGGCCCGACCTTCTAGTGATCATTGCCGACCGTTATGAAATGCTGGCTCCTGCGTCAGTTGCTCTGACCCTGCGCATTCCCATAGCACACATTGAGGGTGGTGAAATCAGTGAAGGTGCAATCGATGACGCAGTAAGAAATGCCCTGACAAAGATGAGCCACATCCACTTCACCTCTACGCAGATGGCGCGCGCACGCGTGATTGCCATGGGAGAAGAAGACTGGCGGGTGCATCATGCCGGAGCGCCTTCACTGGACCATCTGCACCGGCGGACCCTCTTTACACGCCCCGAGTTGGAATCCAGATTGGGCCTGGACCTCAGCCACCCAACGGTTCTTGTCACGCTTCATCCAGTGACTCTCATGCGTGACACGCTGCAGGAAGCGGATGCGGTCTTTGGCGCATTAGAAAAAATTGCAGGGCAGATTGTATTTTGTTATCCCAATGCAGATGCCGGCAGCCGTTCACTGGTCCGCCGGGCACAGCGCTTTCTTTCAACTCGCGGACATGGCCGGATATGGACAAATCTCGATCCGCTTACTTATTGGAGCCTGCTGCGCAATGTTGATTTGTTTCTGGGAAACTCCAGCAGTGGAATTATGGAAACGCCGTCTTTTGCGCTGCCGACGGTCAATATTGGAATCAGGCAAAAGGGACGCGAAAAAGCCCGCAATGTGCTCGACGCGGAGCCATCCGTGGATGTGATCTTGAACAAGATCGCTCTTGCAAGGAGTGACAACTTTCGTCAGTCGCTCATTGGCATGACAAATCCTTATGGAGACGGAACCGCAGCTCAGAAGATCGTGAAAGTCCTTACAGAAGTTCCTTTAGGAAGCAAGCTTCTTTTCAAGGTCGATGCCCATCCCAGCCAGCCTATAGATGCATGCGATCATTATGTTCACGAATCAGCGGTGAGGTGAGAGTGCAAAAGCCAGAGTGCTCCGTGGTGGTGCCTGGCTGCGCCTTAGATA
>DAHUXF010000574.1 GCA_027307295.1 Acidobacteriaceae bacterium | reverse complement strand
TATCCACGTCATGCGCCGGACAGGGCGTCTTGACGGTAGATACCATAACTTTCGGATCCAGCATGGGCCGCAGGAGTGCGTCCAGGTGCTCCGGACGGGCCAGCGGTTCGTCTCCCTGAACATTCACGTACACATCGGCAGCAATTCGCTGGGCCACTTCATACACACGGTCTGTGCCGCTGCGGTGCTGCGCTGAAGTCATCTGCGCCTTCCATCCTCGCGACTGGGCAAACTGCATGACCTCATCTGAATCAGTGGCGATAATCACGTCCCGCAGCAGCGGCGAATTTTTTGCCGCCTGGTAAACGCGCGCGATCATGGGCTGGCCGGCAATCTCACGCAAGACCTTGCGGGGCAGCCGCGTGGAAGCAAGCCGGGCAGGAATGATGGCGATGGCGTTCAGCGCGGTAGTCATTTGGCCCGCAGCTACCGCTTTCTTAATTGCTGCAATTTTTGCGATTTATCTTCCACGCTTTTGACCAGCTTGCCTTTCATGTCTTTCAGCTTGCCGGCCAATGTGGTGTTGCTCAGGCCAAGGATCTGCGCGGCCAGAATGCCTGCATTCGTGGCCCCGGCTTTGCCAATGGCCGTGGTAGCCACCGGAATACCCGCGGGCATCTGCACAATGGCCAGAAGGGAGTCCATGCCATTGAGCGGTGTGGCAGCGATTGGTACGCCAATGACCGGAATGGTGGTCTCTGCGGCGATTACGCCTGCCAGGTGCGCCGCGCCACCCGCGCCCGCAATAATTACCTTGATCCCACGGCCTGCGGCGTTACGCGCATACTCGGATGTCCGGGCGGGCGAGCGATGCGCCGAGGTCACGTCAATTTCATAGGCGATGCCAAAGTCGTCCAGTGCTTTGGCGGCTTCATTCATGATTTCCAGGTCGGAATCCGACCCCATCACAATAGAAACAAGAGGGCTTTCAGCCATTTGGGTTTTTTCCCTTATTCGTGATTTGTTTTATTTCTGAGATTTCAGGGCGCGGGCCCCAATGTCTTTGCGGTAGTACATTTCTTCAAAGCCGATCATGCGGACCGCTTCATAAGCGCGCTCAATCGCATCGTGCAATCCGGCAGCACGCGCGGTAACGCCCAGCACGCGGCCTCCGGTGGTGTAAAAAACGTCATCGCGCTTGCTTGTGCCGGAATGGAAGACCTTCACATTTTTCAGCTGGGCAGCCTTTTCCAGTCCGGAAATCTGTTTGCCGCTCATAAAGCTGCCCGGATATCCACCCGAGGCAACCACCACGCAGCAAGAGGCGTCATGCGACCACTTGAAGTCGCCGTCACTGACGCGGCCTTCCACCGAGCCTTCAATAGCATCCAGCAGATCGCTGTCCAGCCGCATGAGTACGGCTTGCGTCTCCGGATCGCCAAAGCGGGAGTTGTACTCCAACACCATGGGGCCGCGCGCCGTCATCATCAGTCCGCAATAAAGGATGCCCCGATATTCCGCCCCCTCAGACTTCATCCCGGCAATGGTTGGCCGCGCGATGTGGGTCAGCAGCCACTCCATCATGCCTTCATCCAGTAAAGAGTCGGCGGAATATGCGCCCATGCCGCCTGTATTCGCGCCCCGGTCGCCTTCGCCAATGCGTTTATGGTCCTGTGACGGCGCCAATGGCACCACGCGCTCACCATCGCTGACCACCAGAAAGGAAACCTCTTCACCTTGCAGAAATTCTTCAAGCACAACGTTGGCCACGGGAGCGCCCAGCAGCTTGCCGTTGAACATCTGTATGCCGGCATTGACGGCTTCCTCTTTGGTGGCGGCAATGACCACGCCTTTGCCCGCTGCCAGTCCATCGGCTTTTACAACCACAGGCGTGGAAAACAGTCCCAGGGACTTGCGCAACTCATCTTCTGATGAGCAGACGGCATAGTGCGCCGTGGGAATCTGGTGCCGCTGCAGAAAGCGCTTGGCGAATCCCTTGCTCGTCTCGAGCATGGCTGCTTCGCGGCTTGGTCCGAAGACCCGAAAGCCGCGCGCCTGAAGCGTATCGACGATTCCGAGCGAGAGCGGCAGCTCAGGCCCAACAACCGTAAGACCGGGCTGCTCCGCCTCCACCACCGCCACCATCGACTCGACGCTGTTCAGGTCGGCGGGAATGCAACGTGCAATCTTGGCCAT
>DAHUXF010000573.1 GCA_027307295.1 Acidobacteriaceae bacterium | reverse complement strand
CATTTGCTTCTTTGATGGCTGTTTCCTGAATAACCGTCTCCATGATCATTATGATGCTCCAAAGTGCATGTACCTGATGTCGTTAGAGTAGTACATCTTCCGTGTGGCTGTTAGATAACATAAGTAATCAACTTGCTCGGGGCATTTGCAACGTTTAGCTGGAAGCAAAATCGGCATGACCTTATGCGGCAGCGTTTCGGTATACCCAGAAGCCGCTATTTTCAATTCCATCTCAACTTGGATAAACTCATCCATCCCAACCGGGGTAGGGGTGGTCAATGCGAAATAACGTGCGTCAAATGATGGTCTTGTTGGTGATCGCGGTTGCTTTTAATTCCTGCTACATGGCACAGGCGCAGGAAACACAGCCAGTTCTGCATGGATATCAAAAAGCTCCACAACCGATCTCGGATATCCTGAACGCACCGCCCACGCCACTGGTACAGGTGAGTCCGGATGGAAAATGGCTTCTTGTCGCCGACCATCTGATATATCCGCCGATCTCTGACCTCGCCCAGCCGATGCTTCGTCTGGCCGGACTGCGCATTAATCCTGCAACCAATGGAAGGCATCATCCTCCGCGCACGGTGGCATTGAGCCTGGTGGAAATCAGCACAGGAAAAGCGCGTAAGGTTACGGGCATTCCAGCAAAGGCTTACCTGAGCTTCCCGTTATGGTCGCCCGATAGCGCGCAGTTTGCCTTAACCAATACCACGACAGAAGGCATTGAGTTGTGGCGAGGCAATGCCGCCACTGCCACAGCAGTACGCGGGGAAGGAATCAGAATCAACGCCATTATGGGTGAGCCCGTGCAGTGGATGCCTGATGGCAAAACACTGCTGGTACAGACTGTGCCTAATCGAGGCAAGGCGCCGGTAAGTCCCACTTCGCCTGAAGGGCCGATTATCCAGGAGAGCGACGGCAAGAAAGCGCCCGTACGCACATATGAAGACCTACTGGCCAATGCCCACGATGAAGCGCTCTTTGATTATTACGCCACCGCGCAACTCGCCCTGGTGCACGTGCATTCGGCAAAACTTGGCCCGGTCAAAGCGAGGGTGTCCACCGAAGGCGGACTGGGCAAGCCGGGAATCTTTGCCCGCATAGAGCCTTCGCCAGACGGTAAACATGTGCTGGTCAGCCGCATCCAGCATCCCTATTCCTACCTGGAGCCTGAGAGTTCGTTTCCGCGTGAAGTGGAAGTGTGGGACCTGAAAGGTAAATTGGAATACAAAGTGGCCAGCCTGCCCTTGGCGGACCATGTGCCAGTTGAAGGCGTGCTTACGGGGCCGCGCGACTATGACTGGGTCCCGACCAAGCCAGCCACGCTGGTGTGGGCTGAAGCGCTGGACGGCGGTGATCCTAAAGCCAAAGCTCCGTACCGCGATCGCCTGCTGACATTCGACGCGCCCTTCAAAGGCGAGCCAGTGGAGCTGGTAAAGCTGGAGCAGCGGTTTGTTCTGCAAGGTGGTGGGCCGGGCGGACGCAATGCGTCCGGCATTGAGTGGGGCGAAAGCGGCATTGCCCTGGTGCGCGACTACAACCGCGACCGCCGCTGGACACGCACGTTTCTGATCGACATCAGCAAGCCGGGACAACAACCCAAATTGATCTGGGAACGCTCCATTCGTGACCAATACCGCGACCCTGGCCGGCCTTTGCTGCGCACGCTGGCCAACGGTAAGCGTATTCTGCGTCAGCAGGGCGATTCCATCTTTCTTGCCGGCAATGGCGCTTCACCTAAAGGCGAGTTCCCTTTCCTGGACCGCTTCAACCTAGCCACGCTTAAGTCTGAGCGCATCTTCCAGTGCGCGGATGGCCAATACGAGTCCGTAATTGCGATGGTGTCCGATGATAGTTCACGCTTCATCACGCGCCATGAAAGCCCTACGGAGCCACCCAACTATTTCGTTCGCACGGCCAGCAGCACGGACAAGAAAGAACTGACCAACTTCCCTGATCCCGCGCCGCAGCTGCACGGCATTACCAAGCAGCTTGTAACTTACAAACGCGCCGATGGCGTACAGCTGTCCTTCACCTTGTATCTGCCGGCAAACTATAAGGCAGGCCAGCGTCTGTCAACCATCGTCTGGGCTTATCCGCTTGAATTCAATGACGCTGATACCGCAGGCCAGGTCTCCG